>JAYSLK010000503.1:0-7289 GCA_043725585.1 Actinomycetota bacterium | reverse complement strand
CTGGCCGCTCGTGAAGCCGGCTCGCTCGGCGAAGAACGCGATGTGGACGCCCCACTCGTACTCGCATCGGCACCTCGCACAGGTGCGATCGATGACGATCTCCCGATCCCGCAGGTTGAGCGAGAGCTGCTTGCTCAACTCGTAACCACCCCAGCGACCCATGGCCGTGGCCATCGGCAGGTTCCGCACGAACGTCCTGAACAGACCGATCGGTGGCACACCCGGCGGCATCATCAGCTCGAGTCGGGCTGCGACGTCGCCGTCGTAGGGCGGCTGTACGGGTTCGATTCGACTCATGGATCCCTCTCGGATCGTACGTTTCGGAATGAGAAACATGTGCGAGCAAGGTACCGTTGCGGAATCAGAAACATCAAGCCAGATCTGCGGAGCCCATCGTCATGAATGCTCGTCCCCGTTCCGTTCCGGGCCGTCCGGTCCGAGGGTCGACGACCGGCCGTCCGCTGATGGCCGCGATGGACCTCCTCGGCCGCCGTTGGACGCTGCGAGTGCTCTGGGAGCTCCGGGCCGGGCCGCTCGGGGCCCGAGCGCTGCTCGCCGCGTGCGACGGTCTGTCGTCGAGCGTGCTCTACGAGCGGCTGCGCGACCTCAGAGACGCATCACTCGTTGGTCAGCTAGACGGCGGCGCGTACGACCTCACCGAGCTCGGCCGAGAACTCGGCGACTCGCTACAGCCTCTCGCCGCCTGGGCCCGCCGATGGTCCGAAGCCCTCGACCCCTGAGCAGTCGCCGATGCGGTACGGGCCCTGCTACCCGTGGTGTCACGGGGTATCTCGCCCGTCGAGGTCGGCGTCGTCGTCGAGGATCTCGAGGATCTCGAGGATCTCGAGGATCTCGAGGATCTCGAGGATGAGGTCGCGGACTGCGGACGTCGACGAGTGGCTTGCCACCACCCGGAACCCGAAGCGGGACATGATCGCTGCCGTCCCGGCGGTCGTGATGTCGGACGAGCGGATCGACGAAACCTTCAGGTACCAAGCCCCGGCATTCCTGCACGGCGGGATCATGGCGTACGTCCACTGGAACGCACAGGAGTTCGCCAGCCTGATCTTCCCCGCTCGGCTCACGCATCCCTCGTGGCTTCGACCTGCAACAGGGCACCGGACTCCAACGGATGATCCGCGTCCACGATCTCGATGCCGTCGACGCTCGAAGGGCACACCCCACTCGCCCGAGAACCTCCACCGGAATGCCGCACAGCTCTTGTCGATCGAGGTCGACCGGCAGGTCAGGGATCGGCTGCGAACGGCCGGGCACCCGTCGGCAAGACGGCAGGTGAACACATGTCCAACAACACGGAGCGCGTCAGGCCGTACCGAGGAACAGGATGTCGCCCGTCGGAGTTGGCGAACCACCTTCGGGTTCGATCGTGATGCCCCATGCTTCCGGAGCGGCATCGACGTCGACCACGGCACGGAGCACGCCGTCGTCGGCGGGCTCGAGCACTCTCATCGGCCGTGGGACTCCGTCGGCGATCAACCACAGCTCGTAGGCAGAGCCGTCGGGCACCTCCGGGAGGCCATCCGCGAGCAGCACCGCTCGGCGATCCGACGCCGACCAGGCGACCTTGACCACGCCGGTCGTCGCACCCTCGCCACTGTCCAGGGTGAGCAGCCGCGCATCGGGTTCGCGCATCACCTCGGCCAACGCATCGGCGTAGGCGGGCGGACCGTCGTGGCGCATCACGAGCGAGCCGGTGACCGCCAGCGCGACCGCCGCCGCCGCAGCGAGGAACCCGCCGACCGGACGCTGCCGACGACGACGCCGTTCGGCGAGATCGGACACCCGTTCGGGGAGCAACGGTGAGAGTTGGCGAGTGGTTGCCACCTCGCTCATCACGCGAGACTTCAACGACGCGGGTGGTTTGATCGACTGTGCTGCTGCCACCTGGGTCAGCGTCGCCCGGAAGGCGACCACGTCGGCGCGGCAGACCTCGCACGACGGGTAGTGGGCCTCGAACGCCATCCGCTCACGCTCGTCGAGCGCGTCCAGGGCGTAGGCCGCGCCCAGGTGATGGATGTCGATGTCATTGCTGCTCACCGCGTGCCTCCGAGCTCGTCGCGCAACCGGATCATCCCGTCGCGGATCCGTGTCTTCACCGTGCCCTCAGCAACATCGAGAAGCACGGCGACCTCCCGATACGTGTGACCGCCGAAGTACGCGAGCTCGACTGCTTCGCGCTGCAGCGGGGACAGCTGTTCGAGTGCCTTGCGCACCCGGGCCTGATCGAGGGTGGTCTCCACCTGACCGACGACGTCGTCGTGGTCAGGCACGATGTTCGACACCTCGCGGGCCACCCGGTTGCGGGACGACTGCTCGGAGCGAACGCGATCGATAGCCCTCCGATGGGCCATCGTCGCCACCCACGAGCCGACAGCGCCCCTGGTCCCGTCGTATCGCGCCGCAAGCCGCCAGAGCTCGACGAAGACCTCTTGGGCGACCTCTTCACTCTGCGAGGGATCGCGCACCACCTTGAGCACGACGCCGTACACCATTGGTGCGAGTTGGTCGTACAACTGGGCGAACGCCGCCTGGTCACCACGACCGGCCGACCGCAGCAATCCGCCGAGCGGATCGGCGGCGTCGCCGATGGCAGCGTCGGCACGCGCCGATCGGCTGAGCCTCAGCGATCCCACGTCGACGTTCCTATCGGCTCGGCGGACCGAGACCACCAACGGATGCCGAACATGCCCGGATTGTGCGCGTCCAGCAGGGGCGGCATGTCCGGCCCCTGGGTCCGAGGGATGGAATTGGGTCGACGCATGCCGTTCGTTCGGACCTGCGGACCGAGCGGATTGGTCACTTCTGCGAACCTCACCAGCCCGGATACCAACCCGGAATCGCGTCGGGTCCGAACCTGGATACCAACCCGGAATCGCGTCGGGTCCGAACCTGACGCATGGAACCTCTCACACCGACGATCACGCAGCCGGAGGATCCGACCCCTCGGACCCCTCATGACGGCTCCGCCATTGCCGCAGCTGCGGCCATCCCCGCCGGCCAGCGGCGAGTCCTCGGCGGACTCGCCGGCATCGTCGCCGCCCTGGTGGCACTCGGTGTCGCCGAAGCCGTTGCGGCGATCTCACGCACCTTCCAGTCGCCGGTGCTCGACGTCGGCGACCGGGTGGTCGACGCCGTCCCCCGACGCGTGAAGGAACTCGCGATCGACTGGTTCGGGACCAACGACAAGATTGCACTGTTGACGGGCATTGGCTCCATCTTGACCATCTACGCCTTCGTCATCGGGATCATCGCGTTCGGCAAGCGGCTGTCCGTCGCGCTCGTGGGCATCGCATCCTTCGGGCTCATCGGCGCATTCGCCTCGCAGACCACACGGCGCGAGGCACCGCTCGTCGCCGTGCTCCCGAGCATGATCGGGGCGATCGCCGGCGTGACCGCGCTTTGGGCGCTCCGCCGTGCGGCCACCCGGCGGCTGGCCGTTCGTCCGGGCACATCCGTCGACACGGTCGCCGTCCCGGCACGGCGACCCTCGATCGCCGAGCTGGTGCCGAACGACCGGCGCCGGTTCTTGGTGACCGCAGCCGCCGGCACCGCCGCCGCCGTGATCCTGGCCGGGGCAGGTCGCGCCGCCCGCCAGCGCTTCAGCGCCGCAACCGACCGGGCGAAGATCCTCATCCCCAAGGCCCGACGACCACTGGCACCGGTGCCTACCGAGATCGCCGCTCCAGTCGACGGCATCTCTCCGTTCTTCACCCCGAACAGCGACTTCTACCGCATCGACACCGCGCTCACCGTTCCCCAGGTGCCGGTCGACAGTTGGCGCCTGCGGGTGACGGGAATGGTCGACGATCCGTTCGAGCTCACCTATGACGAGCTGCTCCAGCTCCCCCTCGTCGAATCGGACATCACCCTCACCTGCGTCTCGAACGAGGTGGGCGGTCGCCTGTTGGGCACGGCCCGGTGGTTGGGCGTCCGCCTGGACGACCTCCTGGAGAGCGCCGGCGTCGACCCGGCCGCCGACCAGATCGTCGGCAGGTCGACCGATGGCTACACCTGCGGGTTCCCCGTGTCGGCGCTCGACGGGCGCGACGCCCTCGTGGCGATCGGGATGAACGGCGAACTGCTGCCGCTCGAGCACGGCTTCCCGGCACGACTGATCGTGCCCGGGCTGTATGGCTACGTCTCGGCGACGAAGTGGCTCGAGGAGATCGAACTCACCCGGTTCGACGCGTTCGACCAGTACTGGGTCGAGCGCGGATGGGTGGACAACGCGCCGATCAAGGTGCAGAGCCGCGTCGACACGCCAAAGGGCCTGTCCAGCGTGGACGCCGGCACCGTCGCGATCGGCGGTGTGGCCTGGGCCCAGACGCGCGGCATCGAGCGCGTCGAGCTGCAGTTCGACGACGGCGAATGGGTCGAGGCGACCCTCGCAGCCGAGCTCAACGACGTCACCTGGCGACAGTGGTCGTACGCGTGGCAGGCCGCCTCCGGCAGGCACTCGGTGCGCGTTCGCGCCACCGAGAAGAACGGACCAATCCAGACCGACGAGCGTTCCGAACCATTCCCGAGCGGCGCAACCGGCCAACACCAGATCGTGGTGATCGTCCGGTGACGACTCCCCCGCTTGCACCAATCCGAAGTTCCCCCATCCAACCCAAGGAGATTCCCGTGAACCCCTCCCCCCACTCACTCCGTCAGCGGCGCAACCGCAACCGCTTTGCAGCGGCCGGCGTCGTCCTGCTGTCGCTCACCGCTGCAGCGTGTGGCGACGACGCGGCGGACACCGCCGCACCAGTCACCGCTGCGGCTCCGGCCGCAACCGACGCCCCGACTGCCACCGAGGCCCCGATCACGACCGACGCCACGCTGGGAACCCAGTTCGGCCCCGCCTGCGGCGCAGTTCCCGCCGATGGCGCCGGCAGCTTCGACGGCATGGCCCAGGATCCGGCGGCAACCGCCGCCAGCAACAACCCGCTGCTGTCCACCCTGGTCGCTGCGGTCACCGAAGCCGGCCTGGTCGACACCCTCAACGGTGACGGCCCGTTCACCATCTTCGCCCCGACCAACGACGCATTCGCCGAGATCCCCGAGGACCAGCTCAACGCGATCCTCGCCGACAAGGAACTGCTGACCTCGATCCTCACCTACCACGTGGTGGCCGGCGAGCAGCTCAACGCTGCGGCGCTCGGAGAGGCCGGCACCGTCACCACGGTGAACGGCGCAAGCCTCGAGCTTGGTGCTGATGGCACAACCGTCAACGGCAACGACGTCGTGTGTTCCGACGTCACCACGGCCAACGCCACGGTGCACATCATCGACCACGTGCTGCTGCCGCCCGACATGATGAGCAGCGCCTCGGCACTCGAGCCCTCGGGCCCCGGTTGCGTGGCCGTCCCGGCCGACGGCGCGGGCAGCTTCGATGGTATGGCCCAGGATCCGGCGGCAACCGCCGCCAGCAACAACCCCGTGCTGTCCACCCTGGTCGCTGCAGTCTCCGCTGCCGGCCTCGTCGACACACTCAACGGTGACGGACCGTTCACCATCTTCGCTCCGACGAACGACGCCTTCGCGGCGATCCCGGCAGCGGACCTCGAAGCAGTGCTCGCCGACACCGACCTGCTCACCTCGATCCTCACGTTGCACGTGGTCGCAGGTGAGAAGCTCAGCTCAGCCGATCTGATCGAGATGGGCACGGTCACCACCGTCAATGGCGGCGACCTCACCATCACCGACGTCGACGGCACTCTGACCGTGAACGGTGTGTCGTCGGTCTGCATGGACGTCCCGACCGCCAACGCAACGGTGCACATCATCGGCGGTGTGCTCCTGCCATGAGCTGACGGAGACGCGACATCCGGGCTGACGCCCGGGTGAGCACTGGAACCCGCACGGCTCCGCGGGAACCGAAGCCCGATGCCGACCGGTACGACCGGTCGGCATCGGCGCGTTCCGGACGCCGCCGCTGCACCGACAGGCCGACGAACTCTCGGATGATGTCGTCTTCGGTCAGAGCCCACCCACGCTCGCTGCAGATCTGGGCTTCCCCCTTCACGATCGGGTCGTGCACTGTCGGCCCGAACGTCTTCACCTGCAGCATGCGGACACCCGAAGCCACCAGATCATGTTCGACCGTGCCGACCAACCGCCGGCCGATACCGCCACGGTGGCGCGCCCGACCGACCACGAGCAACTCGATCTCAGCCCACAGCTCGCGTTGTGACGGCGCAGCACACAGACACGGGCGACGCGTACCGAGGCGCGACGTGCCAGTGCACATGCGGATTCGGCCGGCCATCGAGCAGCGGCGGCTCCGGCTCAACCGTGCGGAACGCCCAGTTCCGCAAACACGCAAAGTTGACCATCGCCGCCCCCAGCGACGACTCCATCGCACGCTCCAGCATCGCGAACTCACCCGATTCGCACCGGGTCTGCGCGTGGTCGTGCATCACGGCGCGTCACGGGCCAAAACCGTGAAGGCGTTCGTGAAGGTGTGCGGTCGCCACGATGTCGTGCTCTCCTCCTACGGCCTCCTCGCCCGCGACGTCGACACCCTCGCCGCTGTCGAGTGGGGACGGGTCACTCTCGACGAGGCCCAGCAGGTGAAGAACCCCTACACCGCCCAGGCCAAAGCGGCACAGCGCCTGAGCGCCCACCGGCGCATCGCGATGACCGGCACACCAGTCGAGAACCGGTTGAGCGAGTTGTGGGCGATCATGCAAGCGGTCAACCCCGGGTTGCTCGGTTCGATGACCTCGTTCAAGGAACGTTTCGCGATCCCGATCGAACGCCACGGCGACGACGAGGCTGCTGCACGTCTGCAACGACTCACCGGACCGTTCGTGCTCCGCCGGTTGAAGACCGATCGAAGCATCATCGACGACCTGCCCGACAAGATCGAGATCACCGAACACTGCCCGCTCACCCGCGAGCAGGCCACCCCTACCAGGCTGTCGTCGACGACCTGCTCGCCACAGCCGACGAGGCCGACGGCCAGCAGCGGCGAGGGTTGGTGCTCGCCGGCATCACCAAGCTCAAACAGGTCTCAACCACCCGGCCCACTTCGCCAAGGACCACAGCGCCCTGCACGGCCGATCGGGCAAGCTCAACCGCGTCGAGGAGCTGCTCGACGAGCTGGTCGCCGCCGGTGACAAGGCGTTGTGCTTCACACAGTTCACCGAGTGGGGCGAACTGCTCGTGCCGTACCTCGCGAACCGCTACCCGGTACCGGTGCTGTGGCTGCACGGCGGCACCACCCGCAAACGACGCGACGAACTCGTCGCCGAGTTCCAGTCCATCGACGGACCTGCACT
>JAYSLK010000502.1:0-3995 GCA_043725585.1 Actinomycetota bacterium | reverse complement strand
TGTCGAATGCACCCCCCATCGACGCCATGTCATCGAGGTCGGCGTCGGTGAGCGCTGCGCAGTCCCTGGTTTCCACCTGGATTGCCATTGCTCGAAGCTCCTGTCGCGAGAGAATCCACCATCGCCGGCTCGGCGGGCGGGTTGACGTGAGTGGTCCATTCTGCCACTTCGCGGCGGGGGTTCCACCAGTCGTGCACGATCGGCGTGGCTTCTCCCAGCTCACGGCAGCCGAGAACGTTTCGGCCGCGCCCCGCGGAAACCGTCAGAGCATCACCGCATCGTGGCCGAGCGCAACGCGCAGCTCGGGCACCACCCGGTCGAGATCGACGCAGAAGTCGTCGGCCAGGCGCAAGATCTTGCCCTGGCCGATGTGCAGGAACACCGCCGACTCGCCCGGGTGGTCACGCAGGATTCGACGGAGCTGATGGATCTTCAACTCGCTCAACGCTGCGGCCGGCACCTTCAGGTGCAGCGGCGACGACGACGAGGTGTCGAGGCTCTCGAGGATCGTGACGTCCTGGGCCATGAACCCCACCCGCGACTCGTCGCGCTTGTCGATTCGTCCCTTCACGGTCACGATGGCATCGTCGACGAGCTTGTGTCCCTGCTCGATCAGCACCCGCGGGAACACGGTGCACTCCACCGTGCTGTCGAGGTCTTCGAGGGTGAACACGGCCATCTGGTCGCCCTTCTTGGTGAACTTGCGCGACAGACCGGTGATCACACCTCCCAACGTGAGCGCGGCGCCGTCTTCACGCTCCACGGCTTCGGCCACGGTGCAATCGACCTTGCGGCGCAGCGCCGCCTCGACACCCAGCAGCGGATGATCGCTGACGTACAGCCCGAGCATCTCTTTTTCGAACTTCAACCGTTCGGTCTTGTCGAACTCGACCTCGGGGATCGGGAGGCGCTCGCTGAACCCCGAGTCCTCCGCCTCGGCGAAATCGCCGAAGAGGCTCATCACGCCCTGGTCGCGCTCGCGGCGTCGCACCACGGTGGTGTCGATGATCTGCTCGAACGCCATCAACAAACCTTTGCGGGGAAGCCCGAAGTTGTCGAAGGCACCAGCCTTGATCAGCGACTCGACGGTCCTCTTGTTCAACACAGGCTCCGGCACACGCTCGACGAAGTCGTAGAACGTCTCGAACGGACCGTTCGCATCACGCTCGGCCACGAGTTGGCCGACGAGTCCCTCGCCGACGTTGCGAATGGCGGACAAGCCGAACGTGATCGCCCCGGGGCTGCCGATGGGGAGCTGGATGTCGTCGGGCACCTCGTGAGGCGCGAGCGCGCCGAAGTCCATCATCGACCGGTTCACATCGGGTGTGAGCACCTTCACGCCCATCGCCCGGCAGTCGGACAGGTACACCGCTGCCTTGTCGAGGTTGCTCTTGACGCTCGTGAGCAAGCACGCAAGGTACTCGACCGGGTAGTGCACCTTCAGATAGGCGGTCTGGTACGTCACGAGGCCGTAGCCGAAGGTGTGGCTCTTGTTGAACGCATAATCGGCGAACTTCGCGATCACGTCGAACAGGCTCTCGCCCAATGCACGCCCGTACCCGGTGGTCTCGCAGCCTGTTTCGAAATCGGCACGCTCCTTGGCCATGACCTCGTGGCTCTTCTTGCCCATCGCCTTGCGCAACGAGTCGGCCTGTGCCAACGAGTACCCGGCGAACTTCTGCGCCACGCGCATCACGCTCTCCTGGTAGATCATCAGCCCGTACGTGTCGCCCAACACCTCGCGAGCGTCGTCGTGGAAGTACTCCACCTTCTGGCGCCCGTTCTTCCGGTCGGCATAGTCGTAGTGCATGTTCACGCTCATCGGCCCCGGCCGGTACAGCGCGAGCACGGCAGACACGTCTTCGAAGCTGGTGGGTGCCAGCGATCGCAGCAGGGCCCGCATCGGCGGCGACTCCAGTTGGAACACACCCATCGTGTCGCCGCGGCCGAGCAAGGCGAACACGCCCGCATCGTCGAGTGCCACCGAGTCGATGTCGAAGCTCGGATCCTTGGTGGCGCGCACCATGTTGACCGTGTCGGTGATGACATCGAGGTTGCGCAGGCCGAGGAAGTCCATCTTCAACAGACCCAGCTCTTCCACGCCGTGCATCTCGAACTGGGTGACCACCGGAGCGTTCTCGGCGGCGACACCCGCTTCGGGTTTGCGTTGGATCGGAAGGTACGTGGTGAGTGGGTCCTTGGTGATCACCACAGCTGCGGCATGGATGCCATCGCTGCGCTTCAAGCCCTCGAGACCCTTGGCCACGTCGACGACCCGCTTGATGTCAGGATCGGTGTCGTACATCGCGCGCAGATCGGACGCGGCCTTGTACCCGTCGAGGTAGCTGGGATGTTCCTCGAAGCAGTACCGCAACGGTGTGTCGCGGCCCATCACCAACGGCGGCATGGCCTTGGCCACCTTGTCGCCAACCCCGTAGGGGAAGCCGAGCACGCGAGCTGCGTCGCGAACTGCGTTGCGAGCCTTGATCGTGCCGAACGTGATGATCTGGGCCACGTGGTCGCGGCCGTACCGTTCGGCTGCGTACCTGATCATCTCGTCGCGATACCTCGAATCGAAGTCCATGTCGATGTCGGGCATCGAGATGCGGCTGGGGTTCAGGAATCGCTCGAACAGCAGGTCGTACTTGATGGGATCGAGGTCTGTGATCTTCAGGCAGTACGCCACCGCGCACCCGGCCGCGGACCCTCGGCCCGGACCCACCCGGATGCCGGTGTCCTTGGCGTGTTTGATGAGGTCCCACACGATCAAGAAATAGCTGGCGAACCCCATGTTCTTGATGACCTGGAGCTCGTACGCGATCCGCTCGACGGCGGCCGTGGGCAGGTCGGTCCCCCATCGCTGCTGAGCCCCGGCCCAGGTGAGATGGTCGAGATACTGGGCGTCGTCGGTGAAGCCCTCGGGAATCGGGAAGTCCGGCAGCTGCGGCTTGCCGAACTCGATGGTGACATCGGCGCGCTCGGCGATCCAGAGCGAGTTGTCGCACGCCTCGGGGAAGTCGCGGAACAGGTGGCGCATCTCCGCAGCCGACTTCAGGTAGTGCTCGGTGCCTTCGAACTTGAATCGCTTCGGATCGCTGAGCAGCGCGCTGGTCTGCACGCACAGCAGAGCATCGTGGGCCTCGTGATCCGAACGGCTGGTGTAGTGCGAATCGTTGGTGGCCAGCAACGGCGCACCGATTCGCTTCGCGATCTCGATCAGCTTCGGGTTCGTGTCGCGCTGTGCCGCCAGGCCGTGGTCCTGGAGTTCGACGAAAAGGTTGTCCTTACCGAAGATCTCCTGCAGCCTGCCGGCCTTCTCGAGGGCTCCCTTGTCGTCACCGTTCAGCAACGATTGCAGGACGTGACCCCCGAGGCACCCGGTGGTGGCGATGAGACCGTTGTGGTACTTCTCGAGCAGCTCCCAGTCGATGCGGGGCTTGTAGTAGTAGCCCTCCATGAACGCCAGGCTGGCGAGCTGGATGAGGTTGCGGTAACCCTGATCGGTCTCGGCGAGGAGGATCAGGTGGTAGTAGAGCTTCTTGCCGCCTTCGGTGTCGCCGCCGGAGTCGTCGAGCCGGCCCCGACGCGCCGGACGTTCTCGCCGGCTGTCGTAGGCCATGTACGCCTCGGTGCCGATGATCGGCTTGACACCCTGCCTGCGACACTCCTTGTAGAACTCGAGCGTGCCGTACATGTTGCCGTGATCGGTCATGCCGAGCGCCGGCTGACCATCCGACGCTGCCTTGGCGACCAGTTCGTCGAGCCTGGCTGCGCCGTCGAGCATCGAGAACTCGGTGTGGACGTGGAGATGGGTGAACGAGTCGCCCAACTGCACCTCCTCCCTTCCTGAGCTCGTTCGCCGGACCCGTCGCCGCCGTGTCGGGCACTGGGTTCATCCGGCGGATGACATCGATGTGATTCGTACGACCCTAGCCGCAGCCCGGGCAGATGGACAACGGCTCCGACCGCGTGCGGGCGACCGTGTTCAGGTCAGC
>JAYSLK010000501.1:0-2147 GCA_043725585.1 Actinomycetota bacterium | reverse complement strand
CCACGAGGCCCAGCTCACCAGGCCAAACCACACCCCAGCCAGATCGCTCATCCAATCGAATGTGGGCGGTTACACAGAAGATCACCGTGGCGGTGCACGTTCCGTCGCGTTCCGTGACAGGCCGCTCCGCCGGTTCGTCAGACCGGCTCGTAGCGACTCCACCGGGTCGCCGGCCCCGTCACGTCACAGGTCGACGGCATCAGCCAGAACCCGGGTCGCGACCCGCGGGCGCAAGCTGGACTCGGTGACGACGTCGACGTCATGACCGAGCAGGTCCCGCAAGTCCATCAGCAACCCACCCAGGTCGAGGAGGCTCCGGCCTTCCGCGAGTTCGACCAGGAAGTCGATGTCGCTCGCGTCGGTCGCATCACCTCGCGCGATCGAGCCGAACACGCGCACTCTCGAGGCGCCACGCGCACGCGCAAGCTCGAGAATCTCGCCCCGTCGAGTCCGAAGATCCGTCAGCGAGAGCGTGGGCACGCCGTCACGGTAGATCGCAGTCGGCACGCGTGAGGAGACGACACCAATCGACACCAACAAGCACGAATCTGGACGAATCCGGAAGGTGTGAACATCCGTGTGAGGTCCGGTGTGAACATCGCTGTGACGAACCCGAGTGTTCACACCTCTCGGACGAAGCTTCATCGACCGTCGAGACGACTCGACGCCGACCGAATCGCGAGAACCGAGTCAGGCCGTGCCGGGGTCGAGGAGTTCGAAGGCCTTGCGGCTCACGATCGTCGGGCGGTCGCCCTCGTGCTGCACGTAGCCGCGAGTGGTGGCCACGTCGGAGTGGCCGACGAACCGGGCGACGTCGGCGAGATCGAACGAACCCGAGGCGTACAGGTTCGTGACCACCGAGCGCCGGCCGGTGTGCGTGGCGAGTTGGCTCGGATCGAAGCCCGCCCGCCGAGCGGCAGCACGGATCGCTCGATCGACGTTCGGCGCAGCATCGGCTTGCCCTCTGGCGTGGTGAACACGAGATCGAAGAACTCGCCCTCGTACTCCGCCTGCGGCCACCCGCCCGCACGCTCCCAATCGAGCGCCTGCAGCTCGCGCCGGCGGGTGAGGAGTTGCACCACGCTCGGACCGAGCAGCTGCCAGCCGGCGGTCCCGCGGGTCTTCGTCGGCCCGAGCACCATCCCCTCGCCGTCGGCGTAGGTGGACCCGCGCCGCAGGTGCACCGTGCCGGCCTCGAGGTCGAGGTCCTGCCACGCGAGACCGAGCGCTTCACTCACCCGCCAGCCGTGCAGGTAGCAGAACGCGACCACCGCCACGAACCGCTCGTCGCATGCGTCGAGCAGCTTCACCACCTCCACGGGCGTCAGCGTCGGCCGCGTCACCTTCGGCACACGCGGGCGCCGCACCTTCTTCGCCACGTTGGCCTCAGCAAGTCCGAGGCTCACCGCCTCGTCGAGCATTTGCACCAGCAGCGTCCGCACGTTCGTGGCGCGGGACGCCGCACCTCGATCGACCAGTCGTGAGATGAACACGGCCACCTGCTCGGTACGCAGCTGGCGGACAGGTGTCGACCCGAGGTCGGCGGCGATCAGGCGCCACTGCTTCTTGTAGGTCGACAGCGTGGTGATCCGCACCCGGTGGCGAACGACGTTCTCGAGCCACCACGCACCGAGCTCGGCGAGGGTGGTGGTCACCGAGAAGCCCTCGGCGAGAGGGCCACAGCGAGCCGCTTCCTCGGCGTTGGCGATGTGGCGATTGCGCGAGGCGACCGCCGCCGCCCGCGTCTTGCCCGTCGGCCGGCCGACCTTGCCGTCGGGCTTGCGCCACGGCGCCACCCAGACCCCGCGTGAGCGGTCGAAGTACGGCTCCGCCTCCCCGTTCGGCGCGCGGCCGACCACCGTGTAGGAGCCGCTGACGGCATCGAGGACGCGCTTCCCGCGAGGCGCACGTGGCATGGCCGGACCTCCGTGTTCGGACCCGAAGGCTTGCTCTCTGAGAGTTACCTTGAGAGCAACGTTCGGCGAACGTCAGCGAACGTCGCACCAGCTCAACGCCGATTTTGGCGTCTCGGCCGAACCGGCCGGTGAGCACGTGGCGGAGGTGGACGGGAATCGAACCCGCCGGACGAGGATCGCTCGTCCCAGCCGCTTTGAAGGCGGTGGAGCCCACCAGGTACCCGGACACCT
>JAYSLK010000500.1:0-8773 GCA_043725585.1 Actinomycetota bacterium | reverse complement strand
GGTGCATCGTCACAAGGACGTGCTCACCCATACCTTCATCGTCACCTCCAACACCTCGCCGCGCTTGCTGGTGCGCATGGCGGCGCTCTTCCACGACGTTGGCAAGAGCCGCACACGTCGCTACGTCCGCGGGAAGGTGACCTTTCACCATCACGAGGCGGTCGGTGCACGGATGACCCGAGAACGGCTCATCTCGCTCGGCGTCGAGCCGGCGATGGTGGAAGACGTGAGCCGGCTGGTGGAGTTGAGTGGCCGCTTCCACGGGTACCAGCACGGATGGGAGGACTCGGCAGTGCGTCGCTATGCGCGCGACGCCGGCTCGCTCCTCGGCCATCTGAACGAACTGGTGCGATGCGACTGCACGACTCGCCATCCCGGAAAGGTGCGAGGCCTCCAACGTCGCATGG
This sequence comes from Actinomycetota bacterium, assembly GCA_043725585.1. Lineage (GTDB taxonomy): Bacteria > Actinomycetota > Acidimicrobiia > Acidimicrobiales > Ilumatobacteraceae > VFMC01. Next base: position 8,366 of record JAYSLK010000500.1, on the reverse strand, counting down.
ACGAGCTCGAGGGTCGCATCCGTCTGTTGGCCATCGACGAGGCCCGCAAGGCCGAGCGTCCCGAGCTCGACGGCGCGGAGATCATGGCGCTGCTCGGCATCGGACCAGGCCGCGAGGTCGGCGAGGCGCGATCGATGTTGCTCGAGCACGCTCGCATTCACGGCGCGCTCGAGCACGATCAAGCGGTGGCCCTGCTGCACACCTGGTTCGCCGCTCGTCGCACGTCCTGAGCGGACGGTTCACCCGGGTTTTGCGCGGGCCGACACGGCCCTGCGGAACCGGCGGGCGAGCGCGGAGCCGAGAGCCCACGCCACCACAACAACGGCCAGCGTCGCGACCAGGTCGACGCCCGGAGAGAACCACGCCATCATCTGTGGCCACACGTGCCAATGCAGCAAGAAGATCGTCAGCGAGGCAGTTGCCAGCCAGCCGATCGGCCGGATGAACACACCCGGCACCGGCACCTGAGAGAACCAGACCAGCGCGAGCATTGCGGCGATGATCAAGCGTTCCCGGTCGACGTCGCCGAAGAACCCCGGCACCGCAACGAGGATCGTCGCAGTGACGATGAGCCGATGCCGGGTGGTGACGGCTCGAGCTGCCATCCACCCGATCGCAATGCACCACCCCACGGTGTGGGTGCGGAAGGCAGCGTTGTATGGATCGCCCACCTGCACGATCCCGAACCGGAACACCAACATGATCGCTGCGAATGCGCTTGCCGTTGCGAACGGGTGTCGGCGCTCGAGCCTCCGCACAGGGCCGATCGACGTGAGGACCGCCAGGACGACCATCATCTGGACGAGCACTTCGAAGTACCAGTAGTTCCATCGACCGTCGCGGCGCCAGGGCGAACCCGTGTAGTTGTTGACCAGGAGCGCCGATCCGAGGCTGTACCCGCCGACAACTGCCATGTTGAAGGCGACCCATGCCGAGGTCGGAATCGCGATGCGCGCGATCGAACTGACCCAGGCGCTTGCGCCTCGTCGGGCTGTCTCACCGGCGAGCCGGAACCGGGCGAGGTTGAAGCCCGCAACGGCGAGCAGCGCGTGCGCGCCGCCGCGCACCCAGAACACACCCATGTGGGTGCCGACGATCAGGACGATCGCGACAGCGCGGAGCAGCACCCCGGTCTCCACATGGCGGATCAGCCGACTCGTGCGCTCGGTCACCGGCGCGCCCTGCGGCGGGACGAGGTGTTGCAACTCGTCGACGCTGCGAAGATGCCAGCCGTGCGGGAGGCGCCCGAGCAAGGCCTCGAGCGCGATCGACACCTCGACGTAGGACAACGAGTCGCCGCCCAGCGACACGAAGGTGTCGTCGCCGCGCACCGGCAGCTGCTCGAACACGAGCGACCGACCGATCAGCCGCGCGTAGAGGCTCGCCACGCTGCCGGCATCGCTGCCATCGGCGGTCGCCGCACCCGTCGTCCGGGCCGCCTCGAGCAGGCCGGCGAGATCGGGTTTGCCGTTCGGCAGACGCGCGACGTCGCCCGGGGGCACGACGAACAGACATCTCTCCGGGATGCCTCCCTCACGTGCCACTGCATGCACGATGCGTGCCGCCCGAGCCACGAGCTCGGCGGCTCCCGGATCAGGAGTCGGTGGATCCGATCGCGGCACGACGACGATCGCGTGGTCATCGCCGGCCACGACGGAAGGGAGGCCCGCAGCGCGCAGCCGATGCTCGAAGCCATCGAGATCGACCCGAACGCCGAACGGCTTCACGAACCTGCCCACTCGGCCGACGATCTCGAGCAAGCCCTCGCTGTCGAACCTGCCGATGTCGCCGGTGTGCAGTTCTTCGATCGTGCGTCCGAGCGCCAGATCGGCCGGTGTCTCGGCGTAGCCGAGCATCACGTTGGGTCCGCGGTACACGATCTCGCCGACCACCTCCCGACCTGTGGTCGCGGGTGTCGAACACGCCCCGAGTTGGATGGTCGCGTGCGGGCGCAGTTCGACCGAACCGCCAGGAATGGCGCGGCCCACGCTGTGCGGGTGTGACGAGACCAACGCCGGCTCGAGCACCGTCATCCGAGCGGTCGCTTCGGTCTGGCCGTACATGACGACGAACTCGTGGCCATGTCGCGTCGCGAGCGCCGCGTGATCGAGCACGCGCTGAACCGGCATCCGGCCACCGGCCTGGGTCACCAGGCGCAGGCTCGGCGCGGCGAGCCGATCGACGCCCGACGCGGCGAGGAGGTCGAAGGTGTGGGGGACGCCGGCGAAGGTTGTGACCTGGTGGCGGCGCACGTCGTCCCAGAAGCACTCGTCGACCACGGATGCCTCGGTGAGCACGACCGATGCCCCGACCGACAGGTGTGAGTGCAGCACCGACAGCCCGTAGCTGTAGTGGAGCGGGAGCGACGTGATCGCCCGATCGGTGGCGTCGAGGCGGAGCACATCGGCGATCGATCGAGCGTTTGCATCGAGGTTGGTGCCGCTGAGACGGACGAGCCGTGCTGCACCCGTGGAGCCCGACGTGGGCATCACCAGTGCGAGCTCCGGGTGCAGCGGTGCCGACGAGGGATCGAGGAACCGATCGGCGATCTCGGCGCCCGCATCCGTGGGTGGCGTCAGCAGCACGGCATGTCCGGCCCGGAGCGACGCCAGGTGGGCGACGACCGTGTCGATGTGATTGACACCGCGCACGCGGACGAGGCGTCGGTCGGTGCCGGCCGACTCGGTCGCCTCGGTCGCCTCGGTCGCCTCGTCCAGACGCTCGATCAGCTCGCGGTACGTGACCTCGACTCCACCGGCGACCAACGCAACCGAGCGCGCGTGCCTCGACAACGACCGCACGAACCTTGGCACGGACACCTGCGCGGCCCCGGTAGGGGAGCGGCCGGCTTGCCGGTTCTGCCCGGCATGAGCCGGCCGGGTGCCGTGCATCAGCCCTCCCGGCTCGGGAAGGCGGCGACGCTCCCCACCGCCCGCACTCGAACGGCGTCGCCGGCATCGGGCAGCAGCGTCATCTGCAGCCGTGCCGTCACGACGGACCCCGACCGAAGGCGAACGGACACGACCGCGTCGTGTCCGTAGTACTGGCGGCCGATCACCACACCCTCGGCCCCCTCTGCGGGTTCTGCGCCATCGCGATGGCTCGACAGGACCAGCTGCTCGGGCCGGACGAGCACGTCCAGCGCTGCGCCGGTCGGAAGGTGTTCGTGATGTTCGTGCTGCGCCACGGACGCGCCCGCTGGCGAGATGGGCAGATCTCCCAGCGCACATCGCGCGCGGGTCACCATCTCGGTTCCGCGTGTGGCCACTCGCAGCAGTTCGCCGCGCAGCACGACGGCCTCGCCCACGAAGGTCCCCACGGCGAGCGTGGTGGGGAAGCGATAGACCTCGCTCGGTGTCGCTGCGTGTGCGATCCGCCCGTCGAGGAGCACAGCTACCTGGTCGGCGATCGACAGTGCTTCGAGCTGATCGTGTGTGACGATCACCGCCGTGGCACCGCTGGCATGAAGCGCGTCGAGCACCTCGGCCCGAACATGTGCACGCAGCCCCGCATCGAGTGACGAAAAGGGCTCGTCGAGCATCACGATCGCCGGGTTCGGCGCAAGTGCACGGGCGAGCGCGACCCGGTGCTGCATGCCACCGGACAGCTCATGCGGGCGCTTGCGCTCGGTGCCCTGCAGACCGACCAGTTCGAGCACCTCGGCAACGCGGGCCTCGCGTGCGCGTCGGTCGTGGCGGCTGAGGCCGAAGCCCACATTGCCCGCGACCGAGAGATGGGGGAAGAGGGCACCTTCCTGCGGGACCACTCCGACACGGCGCTCCTCGGGGGCTCGGCCACCGGCACCGTGCGCGACGATCTCTCCGTCGATCGAGACAGTTCCTGAGTCCGGATGGTCGAAGCCGGCCACGATCCGCAGCAACGTGGTCTTGCCCCCGCCGGACGGGCCCAGCACGACGGTCACGCCTCGGGACGGCACGACGAGGTCGACGCCTGCGAGCACGAGGTGGTGACCGAACGACTTCGTGACGCCGCGGATCTCGAGTGCCGGGCCCGACGCGCCGGCCGGGCTGGTGGGTCGCACTCCGGTCGGGTGCGTGGCGGTCGGATCAACCACGGCTCGACTCCTGCGTGCGCGCCGACCCGGCGATGCTCAGCAGCGCCGTGGGGATCGCGGCGAACACGACCAGGGCGAGGGCATAGGGACCGGCGTTGGCGTAATCGCTCACCGATGTGAAGCGCCACAACTCGGTCGCCAACGTGTGTGTCTCCGTGGGGCGCAGGATCAGCGTGACCGGCAGTTCCTTCATCGTCGACAGCATCACGAGCGCGCCGCTCGCGGCCAGACCGGGTGCGGCGAGCGGCACCGTCACCCGCCACACGACCGACATCGGCCGGCAACCGAGCGAACGGGCGACCTCCTCCACGCGAACCGACGACTGTTCGATCGATGACCGCACCGAGCCGACGGCGAGGGGGAGGAACAACACCACGTAGCCGAGCAGCAGCAGCGGGGTCTCCTGATAGAACGGCCGAAGCAGCCGCACGCCGATGAACACGAGCGAGATCGCAATCACGATGCCTGGCAGAGCGTGCGTGACGAACGTCGCTCCTTCGATCGCGGCGCTCGTGCGCGATCGATGGCGAGCAGCGAGGATGCCCACCGGAAGGGCGATGAGGACGGTGGCCAGGCCTGCAACCACCGCGAGCGAGACGGTGCTCGTCAATGCCCGACCGACGTCGGACCAGACGACATCGGTGGACTCGAACGTGGCGACCCACTGCAGCACTCTCACCACCGGGAACACGATCGCAACCCCGATCACCGCGATCACGAACGCCCACGCGAGCGCCGACCCTCGACCGAGCGATATCGCGGTGCCCGTGCGCGCTGCGCCTGCTCCCAGCCGAGATTGGGCGGCGCGGCCACGCGCCTTGGCTTCGAGCACCACCAGGACCATCGCCACCATCACGAGCACCGTTGCGAGGATCGCAGCGCGACTGGGGTTGAAGCCGGCTCGGTATGCGCCGTAGATCACCCAGGTGAACACCTCGTACCGCATCGCTGCGACGGCACCGAAGTCGCTCAACACGTACAACGCAACGAGCAATGCTCCGGCGCTGACCGCAGGACGGATCTGGCGCAGCGTCAGGCGTGTCGCCACGTCGAGGCGGCGTCGCCCGAGGGAGCGCGCGACTTCCTCCTGCGCCGGATCGAGTTGGCGAAGGGCGGCGGCCGCTGGAAGGTACACGAAGGGATACGAGACACTGGTGAGCACCAACGTCGCACCTCCGAAACCGGCGAGGCCCGGACGCCACGACACCCACGCGAACGCCGCGAGGTACGAGGGGATCGCGAGTGGCAGAGCGAAGACCACGCCGAGCACGCGTCGTGCTGCCAGGTCGCTGCGCACCACCAGCCATGCGGCCGTGACGCCCACGGCGACACTCGACGCGGTCACGGCGACAGCCAAACCGACGCTTCGGACGATCAGATCGCGAGTGCTGTCGCGCCACAGCTCGTCAGCGACCTCACCCCATCCGCGCTCGATCGCGCGATCGACCAGGTACCAGACCGGCGCGATCGCCACCAGTGCCGCCGCCATCGACGGGATGAGCACGAACCACGGTGGCCGACTCCTTCCGCGGAACGCGGCGGCACCCACCGGGGCGACAGAGGCGTCGGCCGGTACGGCATCGGGAGCCATGACCGGTGCGGTCATGCGCACCCGGTCGCGAAGGAGGCGTCCACGTGCTGATCAGCCGCTGGTGAGCTGGGCCGGGGATCTCATCGGGTCAGCAGTCCGACGTCGGCCAGCAGCTCCTGTGTTTCCGCGATCGAGTCGAGGTCGGCCAGGTCGATCGTCGGTGGCTCGAGCGTGTCGAGTGCGGGTACCAGCGGGGAGGCTGCGATCCCGCGGGCCGCCGGGTACTCGAAGGTCTCGTCGGCGAAGTAACGCTGGGCGGTCTCGCCGAGGAGGAACGCCACCAACTGGAGTGCTTCGTCACGGTTCTTGCTGCTGGCCAGCACGCCGACGCCGGCCACGTTCAACAGCCCGCCCGGATCGCCGGCGGCGAGGAACTGGTTGACGGCCGTGACGGCGTCGGCTCCCTCGGCCGCGATCTTCTCGTACAGGTAGTAGTGGTTGACGAGGCCGATCGCGAGGTCGCCGGCGTTGACGGCGTCACGCACGGCCACGTTGTTCTCGAAGGGCACAGGATCTTGTGCGGCGAAACCTTCGAGCCACGTCCGCGCACCCTCTTCGCCGCGGAGCACGCGCAACCCGGTGACGAACGACTGCCACGATGCATTGTTCGGCGCGAAACCGATCGCGCCCTTCCATGCGGGGTCGAGCAGGTCGTCGATGGTGGTCGGCGGATCGGGGGCGAGCTCGGGATTGATCACGAACACGCGGACCCGACCGCTCGTGCCCACCCACAGGTTCTCGGTCGAACGCAACTCGGCGGGTACGACGGACACGAGATCATCCGGCAGGGTGGCGAACAGACCCGCATCGCCGACGGCGCCGAGGGCGCCCGCGTCCTGGGAGAAGAAGACGTCCGCCGGTGAGGCATCGCCCTCGGTGAGGAGCTGAGCGGCGAGCTCGCCGCTGTCGCCACCTCGCAGTCCGACCGAGATGCCGGTCTCCTCGGTGAACTGGTCGATGATCGGCTCGACCAGCTCGAGCGAGCGACCGGAGTACACCGTGATGTCACCGGTGGACGGCCCGGCCGTGTCGCCCGGGCCGCCTGTGTCGCTGGGGCCGCCTGTGTCGCTGGGGCCGCTCGACGCAGACTCCCCCGAGGAGCAGGCGACGAAGGTTGCTGAAGCGAGCAGCGCTGCGACCGAGCGGATCACTGCCCGACGAGAGATGGGTGTACGGAACATGATCACGACGTTAACGACCACTCGAACGACGTGTCAAGCTGACCTAACATCTCCCGGACAGGGCGCTGTCGCGCCCGTCCGGGAGCAACCGATCTGTCAGGCCTTCGCTGCTGCGATGGCCGACCACACCCGCTCAGGAGTGGTCGGCATGTCGATGTGGCGCACTCCGAGGTGGCTGACGGCGTCGATCACGGCCGACTGCACCGCTGGGGTGGAGCCGATGGTGCCGCTTTCACCGATGCCCTTGGCGCCGAGTGCGTTGATGAACGTCGGGGTCTCCATGTGGATCACTTCGATGCTCGGCAGCTCGGCGGCCGAGATGAACGCGTAGTCGGCCAGGTTCGAGGTGATCGGGTTTCCGTCCTCGTCGTAGCGCACCTCTTCGAGCAGCGCCTGCGCGGTGCCCTGGGCCACACCACCGTGGATCTGGCCCTCGAGCAGCATCGGGTTGAGCACCCGGCCGGCATCGTCACACGCGACATGGCGGAGGTGCTTCACCTGTCCGGTCTCGGTGTCGACCTCGACGACGGCCACATGGGCGCCGAAGGGGAAGGTCGCCCCGCTGACCGCGTAGTAGGCGGCGTGAGCCAGTCCTTCCGGCAGGTCGGGGTCGCCCTTGGCGGCGACGGCAAGCTCGGCCCAGGTCTTCGCGATCGCCGGCGCACCCGAGACGTGGAAGCTGGCCGAGTCCTTGTCGAGCACCACGTCGGCCTCGTCGGCCTCGAGCATGCGAGCAGCGACCTTGCGGGCCTTGTCGACCAGATCCGCAGACGCGAGGAACACGGCGTTGCCACCCTGCTGGAGCGAGCGCGAACCCATCGTGCCGTCGCCCAGCGGGACGAGGTCGGTGTTGCCCCACACCACGTCGATCATGTCCATCGGGATGCCCGTCTGCTCGTGGGCAAGCATGCTCCACGCCGTGACGTGGCCCTGACCGTGCGGCGAGGTGCCCGTGTAGACCACGGCGCGACCGTCGTCGAGCACTTCGATGCGCGCGTGCTCGCCCGATCCGACACCGCCGGTGATCTCGACGTACACGCTGACACCGATGCCGAGTTGCTTGGTGCCGCCCGCGGCTCGGCGGCGAGCCTGCTCGGCGCGTAGTTCGGCGTAGCCGGCTGCTTCGAGCGCCTTGTCGAGCGCACCTTCGTAGTTGCCGACGTCGTAGGACTGGCCGACTGCCGTGGTGTGCGGCTCCATGAATGCACCGATGAGGTTCTTGCGGCGGAGCTCGACGGGATCCATGCCGATCTCGAGCGCAAACAGATCCATCGCCCGTTCGGCGGCCGCGGTGGCCTCCGGTCGCCCGGCGCCGCGATAGGCGGTGGTGACCGCCGTGTTGGTGACGACGCTGGTGGTGCGGCACTCGATGTTCGGGATCGCGTAAACAGCGCTCGACATCGGACGGGTCATGAACGGGGCGAGGATCGTGCCCATCTCGGCGAAGCTGCCCGAATCCTGGATGACGTGCATCTGGTAGTGGGTCACATCGCCGTCGCGGGTGCCACCGATGGTGACG
>JAYSLK010000499.1:0-5723 GCA_043725585.1 Actinomycetota bacterium | reverse complement strand
GCGGCCAGATCGATCCAGGCGACGCTGTAGCGATGGGCGTCGTCATCGCCGTCGGACATCGTCTCCATCAGCGTGTCGAGGTCGGGGAGGCGATGCGTGTCGACCGCCATCCGGCTGCTCTCGATCCGCAACAGGTTGATCGTGGCATCGAGCACGATGCCCGTGAGGCCCATGCCCCCGATGGTCGCCCAGAACAGATCCGGATCGCGATCGGGTCCGACCTCGGCCACCGAGCCGTCGGCCAGCTGCAGCGACATGCGCGTCACGTGGTTGCCGAAGGAGCCGTCGGCATGGTGGTTCTTGCCGTGGATGTCGCTGGCGACGGCGCCGCCGATGGTGACGAACCGCGTGCCGGGGGTGACCGGTACGAAGAACCCCCGCGGCACGAGATAACGCAGCATCTCGTCGAGGCTGGCACCGGCGGAGACCGTGACCGTGCCGGCGTGGCGGTCGAGCACCGCATCGGTGGCACTGCCCATCAACTTGATCACGAGGCCGCCGCCGTTCTGCGCGGCATCGCCGTAGCTGCGGCCGAGCCCACGCACGAGCGCGCCCCGATCGCCGACCTCTTTGAGCGCTCCCGGAATCTCGGCGCGGAACAGGTCGACGACCTCGGCCGCCGAGGGACTGGTACGCCCCCAACCGGTCAACGAGGTGCGAGTCACGGCGTCCAGGCTAGCTGTGCAGGATCAGCTGGCATCGGAGCCCGATCCAGCTGGCGGCCGCACCCACACACGAGCACTGCTCAGTACGGCCACTCGGGGTCGCGGCCTGTGAGCCGCTTCAGCACACCACCGAGCTTGGCGCTGATCAGCACCTTGATCGACAGGTTCTTCGCGAACCACGGCACCTGGGCGAGCTGGCGCACTGCGTTCGTCGCGCGGGCGCCGATGCCGGGCGGCAGATCACGGCGGTACTCGGTCATCGACCGAGCGCGCCCCACGTAGCGCCACTGCGAGCCGCACACCAACTCACGAATGATCGCCAGGGTGACACCCAGCGATGAGAACGAATCGTGGATCAGCATCGTGCCACCCGGCTCGACCCGATTGCCCCAGCTGTGGATGTCGGCGCGCGCGGGCGCATACCGGTGGGCACCGTCGACGTACAGAACCCACACCGATCCAGGCACGTCGATCAATGCGGCGTCGCTGAACGCACGAACATGGCGAACCCGATCGGCGACGCCGGCCGACGCCAGGTTGCGGTTGAACACTGCGTGGTCGTCCTGGGCCTCCGCGGCGAACCCGTCGATCTCCTGGGGACCGCGGTCGTTGCCGGCGTGCGGATCGATCGCCACCAACTCGACACCGGGTTCGGCGGCAGACGCGAGCACGATCGTGCTGCGACCGCGGAAGCTGCCGATCTCGACGATCCGTTGCCCGGGCGACGCCGTACGAGCGGCGTCGTACAGCCGTCGGGCCTGGTCGGGCGACATCCACCCTTCCACGTCGGCCACGGAGGCCAACACCTCCTCGAATGGCTTCACCACGCTGATCTCCCTCGCTCGCTCATCCACACCAACGCCATGATCCGTGCCGTCGCCTTCACCGTCGCCTTCACCGTGCCCGTCACGACACGTAGACGCCGAGCCCGAAGATGGCAGCCCACACGATGCCCAGCACCTGCAGGGTGCGATCTTCGATGAAGATCTCCTCCGGCGCTGCACCATGGCCTTGTTCGAGGATCAGCAGGTAGCGAAAGAGCGCCGTCGCCATCGGCACGATCGACAACTCGTAGAACGGCCAGGTGGTGCCGGCGATCTCCTTGGTATCGAAGGCCCAGATGCAGTACGACACCAGCGCGGCGCCCACGCTGATCGCCACTACGTCGCGCAGGTACCCGAGCGAGTACGAATCGAGCGTCGACCGCGTCTGCGCGTCGTCGCCCACCTCGCGCAGTTCGGCGAAACGCTTGCCGCTCACGATGAACATGGAAGCAAACGAGATCGTGAGCAGGAACCACGTGCTCATCGGCACGTCAGCAGCCACGGCTCCTCCGATCGCGCGCAGCACGAAGAACGCGGCGACGACCACCAGATCGACCACGGCGACGTGCTTCAGCACGGCGCTGTAGCCAGCGGTGAGCGCGACATACGCAGCGGCGGCCACACACGCCTTCCAATCGGCGAGGGCGGCAACGGCGACGCCTCCGATGAGGAGCAGCGTTCCCACGACCCACGCAACGCGCAACGGCACCGCACCACTGGCGATCGGTCGGTTGCGCTTGGTGGGATGGTTTCGGTCTTGTTCGACGTCGAGGATGTCGTTCCAGTAGTAGCCACCGCTGGCCACCATGCAGAACGACACGAACATGATCAGCGTGGGCACCAGGTAGTCACCGTTGTCGAGCACGCCGGCGGCGCCGGGCGCGGCGAACACCAGAACGTTCTTGGCCCACTGCCTCGGGCGCGCCTGACGGACGAGGGCTCGCACGAGGCTCGGCTGAGCACTCACGCTGTCATCCCGGCTGGCACGGCAGGCAGGGTAGTGCGATGAACCCACACCGGATGGTGAGCCATCTCGAGCATCTCGCGATCACCGCGGCTGTCCCCATACGCCCAGATCTCGGCATCGGGGATGCCTTCGTCGAGCAGCCATCCACGCAGCCGGACCGCCTTCTGCTCGGCCCGACAGTTCCCTCCGTCGAGCGCCATGCCATACCGCTCGCCATCGTGTTCCACATCGGTGCACAACGCACGCTCGATACCGAGCGCCACCGCCAGCGGCTCGAGGTACGGCCGCAACGAGGCCGACACCATCACCGTGCGATGTCCCATCCGTTGATGCCACCGCAGACGCGCGACCACGTCGGTGCGCAGGAACCGGGTCTGCACGTGGGATGCAAAGGTGTGCCCTGCAGCGTCGACGTCATCGATGCGACGGCCGCGAAACACTCCTCCGACGACGACTCCCTTGATCGCGTCACGATCGCGCCGCGCCGCGGCCAACGCCGTCGCTGTCGGACGACGTGCGACCGCGGCGAGGATGCCCCGCTTGCCGCCGAGTCGTTCGAGGAACGGCCGAACGCAGTCGCGCACGGTGAGCGTGCCGTCCACGTCGAACGCAGCCACGACCGGAGGGGTGTGGAGGCCGCTCACGTCAGCTCCTCGATCATCTGCCAGTAGTCAGGCCAGCTCTTCGACACGACGCTCGGGTCCTCCACCTCGATGCCCTCGGTGACGAGGCCCAGCAGCGCGAACGACATCGCAAGGCGATGATCGTGGTGGGTGGCGAGGCGGGCGCCGTGCGGATGCCCAGGCAGGATCACCAGACCGTCGTCGGTCTCGGTCGCCCGTACGCCGACGCGGCGAAGCTCGTTGCAGAGGTCGCCCAATCGATCGCTCTCCTTGCCGCGGATGAACCCGACGCCGCGGATCGTGGTGGCCGTGTGTGCGAACGGCGCCACCACGGCGAGCGTCGGCACCAGGTCCGACATGTCGACCATGTCGATGTCGATCCCACGCAGCGGACCCTCTCGGGTGACCGTCGTGCCGCGACCGTTCACGACGACCTCGCAGCCCATGTCGCCGAGCGCGTCGACGAACCGGGCATCACCTTGCAGCGACGCCTGGGTGAGACCGGGGACGTGCACGGTGCCACCCACGATGGCGGCCGCAGCCAGCGGGTAGCTGGCCGAACTCGCGTCGGGCTCGACGGTGTACCGAGTCGGACGGTACGTGCCGGCAGGGACCATCACGGCGTCATCATCGATGACGACGCCGACGATCCCGAACGACGCCATCACGGCCGCGGTGATGCCGAGGTACGAGCGCGACACGAGCGGCGTGGTGAGCTGGATCCGCAGTCCGCTCGGCAGGCACGGCCCGATCATCATCAACGCACTGATGTACTGGCTGCTCACGTCGCCGCGGATGCTGACGTGACCGGTCGAGCGGTCGAGCGGGCCGATCACAGTGACGGGCAGGTGGCCCCAGCGCTCGCCTGGCTCGACGCGTGCGCCGAGCGATGCGAGCGCGTCGTGAAGCGGCGTCATCGGTCGTTGGCGCAACGGCGGCAGGCCATCGATCGTGAACGGGCCACCGCCGAGAGCGGCCAGCGCCGTGACGAAGCGCGAGGTGGTGCCGGCCAGGCGCGTCGGCAACGTGGTCGGCCCGGGGGTGAACAACCCGCCGGTGCCCTCCACCAGCACCAGATCGCCGCGATCGGACCCCGCGCCCACCCCCGCACCGACACCGACACCGAGCAGTCGAAGGCAGTCGAGCATCGCTGCGGTGTCATCCCCAGGGGCGACACCGTGCAACTCGGACAGGCCATCGGACAGCGCGGCGCAGACCAGCGCCCGATTGGCCACGCTCTTCGACCCCGGGACGTGCACGACCGCCGACAACGACTCGCCCGCGGGCACGACCGCGTACACGTCGGCACTCCCCTGCCCCACCACCGGGCCCGACGCGTGGATCGGTTCGCTCATCCGAGACGCTGCACAGCAGGGCGGTAGCCGCGCGCGATGAGGCCGCCGCGGTACAACTCCGCACGTTCGGCGTCGACGAGCACCACGGCGATGCCGCGGTCGCCTTCCAAGCTGTGGACCACCTCGAAGTTGGCGATGTTGACGCCCAGCTCGGCCGCGAGCGTGAAGATCTCGGCCGCGGCTCCCGCACGGTCGAGTATGGGGATGCGCAGCTCGGTGAGCTCGTCGGGCTGGTTCACCCGGCTCGGCAGGTTGGCGCGAGCCTCGCGGGCGCGCTGCAGCAAGCCGTGCAACGCGACTCGATCGTCGTCGGCCACCACCTCGCGCATTCGCGCCAGTCCGAGGATCAGCCCGTCGAGGGCCGACAGGATCGCGGTTCGGTTCTCGGCGCAGATGTCGAGCCAGATCGCAGGGTGCCCTGACGCGATTCGAGTCATGTCGCGAAAACCGCCCGCAGCGAGGCGGAGCAGGGCGGCGTGCTCTTCGGCCCGTCCGCTGGCGAGCCCCATCAGCGTCGCCGCCGTGAGGTGTGGGACGTGGCTGATGACTGCCACCACCTCGTCGTGGCGATCTGGCGGCAGCGCGATGACCTCGGCGCCGAGCTCGTTCACCACCGCGGCGACCGCGGCGAAGGTCCGATCGGCGGTCGACGGCCTGGGGGTCAGGACCCAGATGGCCCCTTGGAACATCGTGCCATCGGCCCCGTCGAGGCCCTCCAGCTCGCTGCCCGCCATCGGGTGACCACCGACGAACCGGGGGTCGTCGACCGCCAGTGCAATGCCGTTCTTCACGCTGCCGACGTCGGTGACCACCCCCGCCGTCTCGGCCAGAGCCCGCTTCACCTGATCCGCCACGGCCAGCACCGGAGTCGCCACGATGGTGATCTCGGCAGCTGGATCAAGGCCTCTCGCGTGGATGCACCCCATGGCCATCGCCCGTTCGACGCGCTCCGGATCGAGGTCGTCACCGGTGACGAACCAGCCGCGTTCGGCGAGCGCCAGACCGATGGAACCGCCGATGAGACCCAACCCGGCGATGTTGGCGCGGCGCGGCAGGTGGGCGGGTTCGTTCACGGCCTACGAATCTACCGGGGTGCCCCGCGCGCCGGCAGCTTCGATCAGCGCCTTCAGCTCCTCCGGCTCGAGCTCGCGCCACTCGCCCGGCTTCAACGTGCGGTCGTAAAGCGTGCCGATTCGAACGCGGACGAGACGCTCGACGGGGTGACCGATCGTGTCGCACATCCTGCGCACCTGGCGGTTCCTGCCCTCGTGGATCGTGATCCGCAACAC
>JAYSLK010000498.1:0-2407 GCA_043725585.1 Actinomycetota bacterium | reverse complement strand
GCCACTTCGAACATCTTCGTCTCGGCCTCGTCGAGCGCCTTCGTGACGTCGTCGGGCTCCATGTACGCGAGCTCGGCGATCTCGCTCGCCACACTGATCATCCGCCGCAACACGGCGGTGTCCTGAACGATCTTGGCGTAGCGGTTCGCGTTCGAGATCGCGGGTGTGGCGTTCTGCAGTTCGAGCAGGAACTGAGGGCCGCCGATCTCGTCGAGCAGACCACTGCGACGAAGCTCGTCTGCAACCGTGACGACGTCGATCGGCTGCCCTGTGGTCATCAGACCACGTACCGCTGCATAGATGTGCTGATGGGCCGGCTTGTAGAAGTGATCGACCAGGAGACCGAGCTCGGCCACGTTGCCGACCACGTCTCGTGACAGCAACAGCGCCCCGAGCAGGCTCTCCTCGGCATTCAAGTTGTGCGGCGGGACACGGCCCTCGTTGCGACGCCCGGAGGGCGATCGACCGCCGCTGTTGCGGTCATCGTTGAATGCCATGGGACCACCACCTTCGTCGGACGACCATGTGGATCGCTAGTGCCAACTACCTGTGTCTTTCCTGGGGACAACCAGTGTCGCCTGTGGACACCATCGGAACGCGGAGCCCCGACGGGCACGACGTCACGATCTGCGAAAGTCTTGGATGACCAGGGGCCCCGTACGAAGGGGGGCTGGATCGAGGGGGTGTGCATCACGGGGCGCGTCGAGGAGCAACGTGTGGACAACCAGGGCGAATCCCCGACCGCGGTTGCCGCAGTCGGGGAACTCGGGCGCTCGATCACCGCCATCGGTGGGACCTCGGACGAGTCGATCCCCGATTCAGGCCAGATGGTTCAGGCCGGTTCGTTCAGGCCGGTTCGTTCAGGCCTTGACGACGTCGATGTTCACCGGGAACTCGACATCGGAGTGCAGCTTCACCGAGACGCTGTACGCGCCCAGCGTCTTGATCTGTTCGACGTGCAGTTTCCTGCGGTCGATCGAGATGTTGGCCTGAGCGTGGATCGCCTGGGCGATGTCGCCCGTGGTGACGGAACCGAACAACCGGCCCTCGGAGCCGGCCTTTGCGGTGATGGTGATCGTGCGTGCCACCAACGCCGACGCAATGGTCTGCGCCGACTCACGATCGGATGCATCGCGGAGGTCACGGGCCCGGCGCATCGCCTTGGCCTGGCTGACGGCACCGTCGGTGGCCACCAGGGCATGGCCCTTCGGAAGCAGGAAGTTGCGGGCATGCCCGTCGCTCACCTCGACGATGTCGCCACGCTTGCCGACGCCGACCATGTCATTGCGGAGAATCACCTTCATGATCAGGCCTCCACCTCGGACTCGACGGAATCGGTCGAATCGACCGACGATGTGCTCGTCGTCTCGACGGAAGCATCGACGTCGGACGCGGCGGCCTCGTCGCGACGAGGACCACGCTCGCGACGCTCGTCACCGTCACGCGGCGGGCGGCCGGCCCTGGTCTGCGACACGCGCTTGGTGTACGGCAGGAGGGCCATCTCGCGAGCGTTCTTCACGGCATTGGCGATGTCGCGCTGCTGCTGCACGTCATTGCCGGTGACCCGACGGTTGCGGATCTTCGAGCGATCGCTGACGAAGCGCTGCAGGAGGTTGACGTCTTTGTAGTCGACGAACTCCACCTTCTCGGTGACGAGGACGCTGGTCTTTTTCTTGAACTTCTTCGGATTGGCTTCGCGAGGAACGCGGGCCTTGTTCTTCTTGCTGGTCATAGGTCTCTCGGTTCGAAACGATCGGTGTGATCGATGGTGATCAGATGCGGATCAACGGTGCGTTGGTCGGTGGGATCTCGAAGAGATCAGAACGGCTCTTCATCGCCGTACACGGGATCAGCGGGGCGCCCACCGCCGGCGATGCCGCTCGACGAGTTGCCACCGCCCTGACGGCCCTGGCCGCCTTGGCCGCCCTGGTAGCCACCGCCTTGGCTGCCGTCGGTGTTGGTGCGCTGCGTGCGCTCGACGGTTGCCGTCGCCCAACGGAGGCTCGGTCCGATCTCATCGGCGATGATCTCGACGACGTTGCGCTTCTCGCCCTGCTGGGTTTCGTACTCACGCTGCTCGAGGCGACCGGTGACGATCACCCGGGATCCCTTGGTGAGCGATGCGGCTGCGTTCTCGCCGAGTTGATCCCATGCGCTGACGTTGAAGAAGGACACCTTCTCCTGCCATTCGCCGTTCTGTTGGTAGCGACGATTCACGGCCAGCCCGAAGCTGGCGATGCCCTTGCCGCCCGTCGTGAAACGGAGCTCGGGATCGCGGGTCAGGTTTCCAACGATGGTGACGTTGTTGTCGGCCATGATGGCCTCCTTCGTGGACGGGGTCCGGTGGGACCTGCGGCCGTCAGGCCGCAGCCTCCGACATGCCGCGGCGCTCGGCCTCGGCATCGGG
>JAYSLK010000497.1:0-1616 GCA_043725585.1 Actinomycetota bacterium | reverse complement strand
TTGACCATGCCGAAGTCGAGGAAGGTCACGTCTCCATCGCTGCTGAAGCGGTAGTTGCCAGGGTTCGGATCGCCGTTGAAGACGCCGACCCTCAGGATGGAGTGCTGGGCGAAGCGCCAGATGCTCTCGCCGGCACGCTGCCTCGCTGCAGGTGAGGCCTGCGCGACGAAGTCGTTCCAGGACAGCCCGTCGACCCACTCCGTGGTGATCACCGTGGTGCCCGAGAGGTCAGCGATGACGTCGGGGATCGACACGAATGGATGGTCGGCGAAGCAGGAGCGGAGCTCGCGCACGTTCGCGGCTTCGATCCGATAGTCGAGCTCGTCGCGCATCCTGACGCGCAACTCATCGACCAGGGCTCGGGTATCGAGCCCCTTGAGCGTGAACGAGCTCACCAGCCTGTACAGCACATCGGCGTTGGCGAGGTCGGCCTCGATCGCGTGCCCGACGCCGGGGTACTGCACCTTCACCGCGACCTCCACGCCGTCGCGGGTCACCGCTCGATGCACCTGGCCGATGCTGGCTGCGGCGACGGGGTGAGGCTGCCAGTCGAGGAAGACTCGTTCGGGATCGCGACCGAACTCGGCGAGCACCACGGACGCGGCGAGCTCGGGCGTCATCGGCGGCGCATCGTCGTACAGCTGCGACAGGGCGTGCTGGGCAGGTTCGGGCAGTGCCTCGATCACGAAGCTGATGAGTTGGCCGGCCTTCATCAGCGCGCCCTTCATGTTGCCGAGCTCGCGCGCGACGTCTTCGGCGGTGCGCAGCGAGAAGGCATCGTCGAGCATCGGCCGGGCTGCATGGCGCGCGAACCGTCGACGCACCCGATGAGCGACGAAACGGATCGCGTTGCGCGTCGTCAACCTCCAGACGCGGGCGGTTCGGCGAAGCCGACGGGTCCGAGGAGACGTCGAAACCGCGAGGAGGCGTGTGCGTCCGGCCGACCGTGTCGGGGTCGATCGGGCGCCGGTCACCTGCCGACGATGCGGCGTGCCGTGGGGTGATCGACGAGGTGTTCGTCGGGCAGCGGCGCACCCGTGACTTCATCGGTCCAGTACTCGCCGCTGTCGAGACGGCGCAGGGCGGCCTCGACATCGGCGAGGTCGCGCTCGATGTGATCGAGGTCGAGATGACCCTCGGCCGGCGGAGGGGCGACGGCCGCCATCGACACGACCTCGGCGATGTCCCCAGTGATGTCCGCGGCGGTGTCGGCATCAGCGCCACCGACCGAAGGGGGAGCGGGGAGCGAGGCGTCGGGCAGATCGGACATGTGGGCGAGGCTAGCGACCGCTCGCCAACGTCACCAGCCGACCGAGGTCGGCCTCGGTGCCCACTGCGATCACCACGTCACCGGCGTTCAGGGTGGTATCCGGGTCGGGATTCGACCGGAAGACATCGTCATCGCCGCGCACCGCCAGGACCAGCACACCGGCTCGCTGGCGCAGATCGAGCTCGCGCAGCGATCGATCGGCGAGCTCCGACCCGGCCGGTACCACCACCTCCTGCATCCTGAACTCCATGCTTCGCTCGTGCATCACCACATCGATGAATTCGGCGACATGTGGACGAACGACGAAGCTGGCGATCCTGGCTGCACCGAGCTCTTGCGGGTTCAC
>JAYSLK010000496.1:0-8559 GCA_043725585.1 Actinomycetota bacterium | reverse complement strand
TTTGCGTTGTTCCACGATGACGTGATGGACGATGCCGCCAGCCGCCGCGGCGCCATCACCACCCATACCAAGTTCGCTCGCCAGCACGAAGGAGAACGCTGGGCCGGTGAGTCGCGACGGTTCGGCGACGGCGTCGCGATCCTGGTCGGTGATCTCGCGTTCGTCTATGCCGACCAACTGATGGCCGGAGCGTCTGCCCCGGCGTGGGCGGTCTGGAACGAACTGCGGGTCGAACTGAACATCGGCCAGGTGCTCGACATCCTGGGCGGTGTGCGCAACGACCGGCGCCGCGACAAGGCAGAGCGCATCTGTCGCTACAAGAGCGGCAAGTACACCATCGAACGTCCGCTCCACCTCGGCGCCGTGATGGCTGCTCCCGATCGCCAGGCCGAACTGCTGCCGTCGCTCAGCGCCTACGGGCTGCCGCTCGGCGATGCGTTCCAGATGCGCGACGACGTGATGGGCGCGTTCGGTGATCCGGAGCTGACGGGCAAGCCGGTGGGCGGCGACCTGCGTGAAGGCAAGCCCACACCGCTGCTCGCCCGCGCGGTCGAGGCTGCGTCGACCGCACAGCGCGCCGTCCTCGACACGGTGGGCCGGCCCGGCCTCTCCGATGCCGACGTGGCCGAGATCCAGCAGGTGATCATCGACACGGGCGCGCTCGGCGACCTCGAACGCACGATCACGGCGCTGACCGACGAGGCGCTCGACGCGATCGGGAAGGCCTGCATCACCGATGTCGCTCGCGATGAGCTCGTTCAACTCGCCACGTACGTGAGCTGGCGGCACTCGTGACCGCACGGCAGGCCCACTCCACCCGCCCTCTCGACGTGGTCGTCGTCGGTGCCGGCTTGGGCGGTCTCTCGGCTGCGGCACACCTGTCCAGGTCGGGGCACTCGGTGACCATCGTCGAGCGAGACGCCATTCCCGGAGGCAGCGCCGGGATGATTGCCGAAGCCGGCTTCCGGCTCGACAACGGGCCGACCGTGCTGACCATGCCCGGGCTGCTGGCCGATGCGTTCGAGGCGGCCGGCGCGCAGATGGCCGACTTCATCACGATCGACAAGGTCGATCCGATGTACCGGGCCTGCTACGCCGATGGAAGCACCCTGTTCGTACGGCACGGCCGCGAAGCGATGACGCAGGAGATCCGTGAGTTCTCGAATGCCAAGGAAGCGGAGGCCTTCGGCCGCTTCTGCGACTGGCTCGAGCGGTTGTACCGCGTGGAGATGGCACACTTCATCGACGCCAACTTCAACTCCCCGCTCGACCTCGTGAAGCCGTGGCGAGCTGGGCTCGAACTGGTGAAGCTGGGCGGATTCGGCAAGCTGGGCAAGAAGGTCGCGAGCTTCTTCGACGACGAGCGATTGCAACGCATCTTCAGCTTCCAGTCGATGTACGCGGGTTTGGCGCCGTATGAAGCGCTGTCGTTGTACGCCGTGATCACCTACATGGACAGCGTCGAAGGCGTGTACGTCCCCAAGGGCGGTATGCACCAGATGGCTGCCGGCCTGGCATCGGCGGTGGAGAAGGCGGGTGTGACCATCCGCTACGAATCACCCGTCACACGCATCCTCCGGGCCGGCGATGGCCGCGTGACCGGTGTCGAGCTCGGCGGTGGTGAGCGTGTGGCCGCCGACGCCGTCGTGTGCAATGCCGACCTCCCCGTCGCCTACCGCACGCTGCTCGGCGGAGTCGACGCACCGAGGGTGGCGCGACGAGGCCAGTACTCGCCGAGCTGCCTGTTGTGGGTTGCCGGTGTGAAGGGTCTGCCGCCTGCCGGCGCGGCGCATCACAACATCCACTTCGGCCACGACTGGGATGGGTCGTTCAAGGCGCTCATCCACGACGGCGTACGGATGCCCGACCCGTCGATCCTGGTCACGTTGCACTCGCTCGACGACCCGGCGCTCGCCCCCGACGGGTGCAGCAGCCTCTACGTCCTCGAGCCGACGCCGAACCTCGACGGCAAGATCGACTGGGTCGCCGAGCGCGAGCGGATCACGGGCGCGCTCCGACAGCGGGTGCAGCAGCTCGGCTACCCCACCGAAGTCGTCGTCGAGCGTGTGTACGACCCCCTCGACTGGGAGTCGATGGGCATGGAGCGCGGGACCCCCTTCGCCCTCGCGCACACCTTCCTGCAGACCGGACCGTTCCGGCCGAACAACATCGACAAGCGGGTGCCCGGACTGGTGTTCACGGGGTCGTCGACCCTGCCCGGTGTCGGTGTGCCGATGGTGCTGGTGTCGGGCAAGCTCGCCGCCCAACGCGTGGACGAGTACGCGGCGGCCCAGAGGTGAGCGAACGCTCACAGGTGACCAGCGAGTACCGGGAAGATCCCGAATGGACCACCCTCGAGGCCAGCTACGAGCGATGCAAGGAACTCAACAAGCGCTACGGCACCACGTACTACTGGAGCACCAAGGTGTTGCCGCGGGTGAAGCAGCATCATGTGTGGGCCCTGTATGCGTTCTGCCGATACGCCGATGACATCGTCGACGACCTGGGCCCGGCCTCGGTGGACGCGCGTGCGGCTGCTCTCGCCGAGTTCGGCGACCGCTTCTTCGCCGACCTCGCCTCCGGTCGCTCCGCCGATCCGGTGTTGAAGGCGGTGGTGCACACCGTGAAGGCCTTCGACATCGACCAGGAGTGCTTTCGCCGCTTCCTGCGCTCGATGACGATGGACCTGACCGTTGCCTCCTATGACACCTGGGATGACTTGCTGGGGTACATGGACGGCTCGGCTGCGGTGATCGGCGAGATGATGCTGCCGATTCTCGAGCCCCGACATCCCGACGCACTCCGCCACGCTCGCGACCTGGGCAATGCATTCCAGCTGACGAACTTCCTTCGTGACATCGACGAGGATCTCGGCCGCGGTCGGCAGTACATCCCGCAGGAGGATCTTCGCCGCTTCGGTGTCGATCTTTCGCAGCGTCGGGTCACGCCCGAGTTCGTGGCGCTCATGCAGTTCGAGATCCAGCGATGTCGATCGTTGTACGCATCGGCCGACCTCGGCACCAGCTTGCTGCCGCCGCAGTCGGCGCGGTGCATCGGCGCGGCCCGCGAGCTGTACAGCCGCATCCTGGTCAAGATCGAAACGCAGGGCTACGACGTGTTCCGCTCACGTGCTCGGGTGTCGACGGCCGAGAAGGCCGCACTCGTGGCGAAGCTCCTGATCCCCCGCCGCCGATGACCACGCCAGGGCAGCATTCTGGTCGCGATCCGTTGGGGTTTCCGACGGACGGCGCGACCAGAATCTCGACCTCACGTTGGGCAGCCTGGGCGCCGGCCGCGATCACGTTCGCTGGAATGGTGGTGACACCGCTTGCCCGTCGCGGCGGACCGGTGCGGCGCGCCATGAGCACCGTCGTGGTGTCGGGGTTGTTCGCCACCACCAGCGCGGCCGCGGCTCGGCGATGGGGAGCCTCCCGCTCCGCGATCGCAGCGAGCGGCGTCGCCGCGGTGACCGGAGTGGTGGAGCGCATCGGCACCGCCACCGGAAAGCCGTTCGGCGCGTATCGCTACACAGGGTTGCTGCGTCCGCAGATCGCGGGTGTGCCTGCCATCGTGCCGCTCGCCTGGTTCGCCATGGCGGTGCCGGCTCGAGAGACCGCTCACGCCGCGCTCGGGCATCGGTCCTCCCCGGCCACGCGCATCGCACTCGGCGCGGTGGCGTTGACGGCATGGGACCTGTTCCTCGACCCGCAGATGGTGGGCGAGGGCTACTGGCAATGGGCGCGGGTCGGTCGCTACCGCGGCGTGCCGATGTCGAACTACGCCGGGTGGCTGGCGACGAGCGTGGTGGTGATGGCCGGCCTCGAACTCGCGCTTCCTGCTGAGAGGCCTGCCGAACGAGCCCTCGTCGCCGAGTACGGGGTGATGGCCGGCATGGAGACGCTGGGCTTCGCAGCGTTCTTCCGGGATCGGCTGGTCGCCACGGTCGGCGGTGCCGCGATGTTGCCCATTGCGATCGCTGCCACTCGGCGGCTCTGGCAGTCGCGGCATTGGACAGTCCATGCGCCCCGTCGCGGTTGAGCGCCGGCCGTCGCGGGCGCAGGAGATCGCGGTCGTGGGCGGCGGCATCGGTGGTCTGGCTGTCGCCATCCGCTTGCGCGCCCGTGGACACCAAGTCACGGTGTACGAACGAAACGCCGTGCCCGGAGGCAAGCTCGCGGTGCTGGAGCGAGACGGCTTCACGTTCGACATCGGCCCGTCGCTCGTCACCTTGCCGCACCTGTACGACGAGCTGTTCAGGTGCGCCGGCACCACCCTGGCCGCCGAGGTGCCGTTGGTGCGGCTCGATCCGCAGTTCCGGTATCGGTGGCGGAGTGGTCGTCGAGTGGAGGTGGCCGACGACGGGTGCGACGTGGCTGGGTACCGAGAGTTCGTCGACCGCGGCCGCACGATCTGGAACGTCAGCGAGCGGACGTTCTTCGCCGGGCCGATGAGTGGACCGTGGTCGCTCGCCAAGCGGTTGCGGCGGGTGCGCGACCTCACCGACATCGATCCTCTGCACAGCCTGCACGCGGCCGCGACCCGCGTCTTCGGAGGCGACCCCGAGATGGTGCAGTGGGCCGGTCGGTATGCGACCTACAGCGGGTCGTCTCCGTTCCGGGCGCCTGCCACCCTGGGTTGCATCGCACACGTCGAGCACGAGTACGGCTGCTGGTACCCGATGGGTGGCCTCGGTGTTCTGCGCGACGGGTTCGTGCGGGTGGCCGAACGTTCGGGCGTCCGCATCGTCTGCGGCACCGAGGTGCGCACCATCACGACGGCGGGCGACCGGGTGACGGGCCTCGTGCTCGCCGATGGCACCGCCGTGGCGGCCGACATCGTGGTGGCCAACGCCGATGCCACCCACCTCTACCGAGATCTGGTGCCAGATGCGCGTGCGCTCCGGAGAGTGCGCCGCGCTCCTCCGTCGACGAGTGGCTTCGTGATCTGCGCCGGGGTGGGCGGCACCACGGCCGACATCGCCCATCACAACGTCTGGTTCAGCGACGACTCACGCCGCGAGTTCGACCAGATCGCCGATGGCGAGTTCCCCGACGACCCGACCATCTACGCCTGCGTCAGTTCGGTGACCGACGAGACGCAGTCGCCCGTCGGACACGAGAACTGGTTCGTGCTGGTGAACGTCGCGGCAGGCGCATCGTTCGATCGCGAGGCATGCACGGCGCTCGTGCTCGATCAGCTGGCGAGTCACGGTGTGGACCTGCGCGATCGCGTGCTGTTCACCGAGACGCTCACCCCCGACGATCTCGAGCGACGACATCGCTCGCCGGGCGGGGCGATCTACGGCAGTTCGTCGAATGGGCGTCGTGCCGCGTTCGTCCGTCCACGCAATCGCGGCGCCCGGCGAGGCCTCTACCTCGTGGGCGGGAGCAGCCATCCTGGTGGGGGGCTTCCGCTGGTGACCATCAGCGCTCGTATCGTGGACGACATGATCGAACACGGACACCGCTGAGGCTCGGTGACATCGATGTTCCCTTCGGCGAGATCGTTGCCCCGAGCGCGCTGATGCCCATCGGATCGCTCTCGTCGAGCCTGGCGAAACGACTGCCCCGACCGACCGTCGCCACGGCGATCCGTGCGGTGCTGGCGGCAGTCGCGCTCGGTCGCATCATCCGCGCCGCGCGTCGCCGACCGCCGTTGCGCACCGGCGACGTGGGGGCCGCCGACGATCTGGCCGGAGCGGGCATCGCCATGCCGACGATCAGCGTGGTCGTACCGGCACGCGACGAAGCGGCCCGCATCGGACCCCTGCTCGCCGCGCTGGAGGGAGCTCCAGGCGTGACCGAGGTGGTGGTGGTCGACGACCAGAGCACCGATGGCACTGCAGCCATCGCCGTCGCTGCGGGTGCGGAGGTGGTGCCCGGCGCGGCGTTGCCGCACGGATGGGCGGGCAAGGCGTGGGCTGTCCATCAAGGAGTGCGCGCCGCACGAGGCGAGTGGATCGTCATCCTCGACGCCGATACCCGTCCCGACCCCGCACTGCCGCGCACCTTGGTGAACCGGGCCCTGGCCGACGGCCTGCAGTTCGTGTCGATCGCCGGACGGTTCGAGTGCCCGACGCCCGGAGCGGCATGGTTGCACCCCGCGTTGCTCAGCACACTGGTCTACCGATTCGGCCCACCCGGAGCGCGCGGTCGGGTGCCCGCGAACAGACAGGTCGCCAACGGCCAGTGCATGGCGTTTCCTCGGGTGCCGTTCCTGCGCGCCGGTGGGATGCAGCCCGTGGGCAACCACGTCGTGGAGGACGTCGCGTTGGTTCGTCATCTGGCGGGGCGGGGCTGGCAGGTGACGATGCTCGACGGGGCCGACCTGTTGACCACCGAGATGTATCCCGACGGTCCCAGCACGTTTCGGGGATGGGCGCGCTCGCTCGCGCTGCCGGGGGTGGAGCCGTGGTACCGCCAGCTGTTCGATCTGGCCGTCGTGCTGGCTGCCCAGGCGCTGCCGTTGCCGCGGCTGCTCGCCCGCCGCGGAGACATCCTCGACGTCGCACTGCTCGCCGTCCGCATCGGCACGCTCGTCGGGACGAGGACCGCGTACGGCAGACGGGGGGCTGCCTACTGGTTGTCTCCGACCGCCGATCCGATGGCTGTCGCCGCCCTGGTGCGCGGCATCGCTCGACCCCGCCAACCGTGGCGAGGTCGGGTCTATCCGTGAGGCGGCTGCCGGTCGGGCGACTGTCGGTCAGGCAGGGCACGACGGTCGGCTCGTGAACCGATCGCTGCACTCGCGAACCGCACCCCGATGAGCGTCATCAGACACCCCGTCGCCGCGGTGCGGTACGGGCCGTCGACCACGAACTGAACGACGGGGAATGCGAACACGCCGACGCGCGCGCCCCAGGCAAATCCTCGGGCAGCCGTGATCGCGAGAGTCAGGGCGATGCTGATCAGCGCGGTGACCGGAGACAGAACGCATGCCGCGCCGACGAAGGTGAGCACACCTCGCCCACCGCGAAATCGTGCGAACACCGGCCAGGCGTGGCCCACCATCGCCGCGAACCCGCCGACGTACCCGATCCACCACTCGTCGCTCCCACCCGCGACGAGGAGCCCGAATCCGGCAGCGAGGGCACCCTTGGCCACGTCGCCCACGAACACCGGCACCGCGCCGCGCCGACCGATCTGCTGCTTCGCGTTCCAGTACCCGGGGTTGCGATCGCCGACCTCGCGCAGGTCGACGCCCGCTCGCCGTGCTGTGACCGACCCTGCGATCGGGACAGAGCCGAGCAGGTAGCCGAATGCTGCGGCCGCCGCCGCAGCAATGGTCACCGCCATCGTCGAGGCCACGGGCACGGCGACGGCCGTCCTGCGATCGGCTGCTCAGCGCGAGTTCGTTGCATGGCTGACATGCTGGCAGGCGTGCAGGACGAAGGAGCGGGTGTCGGGTCGTTTCATCTGGTGAGCGTCGGGAACCCCGTGCGCGCCTTGGGCCGGCTCGGCACCGACCGCCGGCTGTTGCGATCGGTACCCGGTCTGCGGTTCTGGCGCCTGCTCGGCACCGGTTCTGGTGCGGGCACGGGGCCAGGCGCCGATCTCGGCCGCACGGCGATGTTCGCGATCTGGGACGACGAGGCGTCACTCGACGCATTCCACGAACGCATGGCCCGTCGCTGGGCCGGCGCCGACGAGGCTTGGCACGTCCGGCTCCGCGCCGCAGGGGGTCACGGGTCGTGGCGCGGCGTGCAGGTGACCCAGGAGCTGCGACCCGGCTCGAGAGACGGCGGACCGGTCGCGATCATCACCCGGGCGGACGTGCGCCTTCGGTCGTGGCGATCGTTCCGCGCTGCTGGCCGGCCGGTGAGCGACGAGATGCTGCAGGCGCACGGGTTGCTCGCGGTGGTGGGCATCGGTGAGGCACCGCTGGGTCGGCTGGGCACGTTCAGCCTCTGGCGCGACCTCGCGGCGGCACGCACCTACGCCACCGGCATGCCGACACACCGCGACGTGGTTCGCCGCACGCGTCAGGAGAACTGGTACGGCGAGGAGCTCTTCGCCCGGTTCGAGCCCTACGCGTCGACCGGTTCGTGGGACGGCCGCGACCCCTTGGCTCCCTCGATCTCTCGGGGCGAGATGGGCACCAGCATCCCGTAGGGTGCCCCGTTGCGGTCGTGGTGTCGCCGATGGGCGATGGCCAGTCGTTCGAACACGGGCACCGTTCGTTCGCCGAACAGCGGCAACCGTCGGTGGATGTACGCATCGTGAACGAGTGCGTACGCGGCGCCGTAGGCGGTGATGCCCACACCGATCGGCACGAGCACGCCCAGACCTGCCACGTTGAACCCGATCGCGAAGCCGAGCATCACCACGCCGGCGAACACGACGGGGAACGCGTCGTTGGCCTCCCAACGACGCGGTGACTCGCCAGAGCGCACGCGACGATGATGGCTGCGATGGAGCACCAACCCCACGCGGTGCATGACGCAACGATGAACGAACGCGGTGAACGGCTCCATCAGGACGAACGCGCCGAGAGCGATCATCAGTGTGCGCACTCCCCTGATGCTACCGAGGCGCTGGACGAGGTGCCGTGTGGCGCCGT
>JAYSLK010000495.1:0-3786 GCA_043725585.1 Actinomycetota bacterium | reverse complement strand
CCGACTTCCAGGGTCGCCAATGCGTCGAGATCGTGCGCGATCGCGTCTTCGACGACGAGAAGTCGATGAAGGCTCTCGCCAGGTACGGTCTGCGCCTGAACGCCCGACAGGAGTTCCAGACGCTGTCCGGCGGTCAGAAAGCGCGGATGGAGATCTTGTGCCTCGAGCTCGAGGGGCACAACGTGTTGTTGCTCGACGAGCCGACCGACAACCTCGACGTGGAGTCGTCGGAGGCCTTGGAGCAGGCGCTCGACGGCTTCGAGGGGACCGTCATCGCCGTGAGCCACGACCGAACCTTCCTCGAGAAGTTCGATCGCTTCGTGATGATCACCGACGATGGCGAGGTGTACGAGCTCCCCGACTTCGACGTGGCGATGAAGGCGCTCGCCGAACCAGATCAACTCGCCGGCCTGCGGCTGGCCAAGAACCTCACCTGAGCGTTCTGGTCGCGCTGCGTTCCGCTCGGCGCAACGTTGCGCGACCGGAACGGATGACGTGACGTCAGGCCCGCAGGCTGAGCGCACCGTTGCTGAACGCGGGATCTCCCGTCACTTCCTGGCCGGCCCACTCGGGCAACTCCACGTCTGTCGCGATGTCGTCGATCTCCACCTCGGCCACCACGAGTGGTGCGAGCGCTCCGTGGAACTCGTCCACCTCCCAGATGCGTCCCGCGACGAGCACTCGGTGCCGCGTCTTGTCGATCGTGCCCCGTTCGCACAGTGCGAAGATGCCGTCGGCATCACCGGACGGCACCTCGTACTCGAACTCGTCTCGAGCCATCCCGAGCGGTCCGCTGCCAGGCCCCTTGATCGTCAACGTGATCCGGCCGTCCTCGTCGCGGATGCGCACCGACCGGCCGGGTCCGCGGACCAGGTATGCCTGGCGGATCCGACTCGCCGTCGCTCCCTCTCGCCAAGCATCTCCCACCGCCAGGAACTTCCGTTCGATCTCGATGCCCATCAGCACCATCTTCGCATCACATCTGTACCGCTCTGGTCGCGACCGCGTTCGAACGGCCGAGCGGGGAGCGCGGCCGCGAGCGGCGCGAGACCGTCACCGTTTGTGTTCGAGTTGCGGGCGCGTCGGCACAGACCCCGGACGATCTTGACGTGATCGAGCCGTTCGGCGGCTCCCTCACCTGGTTCGCGGACATGAAGCGGGCTCGCAGGAGTGACCACACGGATGAACATCACCAAGCGCAACAAGATCATCATCGGCGCCACCGCCCTGGTGGGTGCCGTTGCCGTCACGGGCAGCGCGTTCACGGCCGGCGGCCTCAGCGACACGTCCACCGACAACTTCATCGGCGGCACGATCACCGTCGCCGTCTCCGGCGCAGTGATCGTCGACATCGACTACAACATCGGCACCGGGAACCAGATCGACGATGTGGGTGTCACCTTCACCGGCAACGTCGAGAACCGCGTCCTCGAGATCGAGTTCCGCGACGGCAGCGGCCCGATCGGCGCCGCGTACACCTGCACCGTGATCAACGCCTCGCTGTTCTCCTCGTGCACGCCGACCGGCGCGAAGACCCTGTCGACTGCGGTTGAAGCGGTGCTGTTCCGAGTCGACAACTGATCGGCCGAACGGTGGGCGTCGTCCGGCGCTTCGTCGGTGCACTGTTGCTGTGCGTAGTGGCGGTCGCCGCCATCGGGTTCGCGACCGACCGCGCCGCCTCGGTGGTCACCAACGGCGTCAGCATGAAGCCGGGCTACAGGGCCGGCGATCTGGTGGTCGTCGCACGGGCCGCGCACTACCGCATCGGCGACGTGGTCGCGTATCGCGAACCAGACAGCCAGGAAGTGGTGCTCCACCGGATCGTCGGCGGCGACGCTCGTGCCTTCGACCTGAAGGGCGACAACAACGAGTCGATCGACACCGCAACGCCGAGCGCCGACGACCTCATCGGTCGCGAGGTGCTCCATCTGCCGAAGGTAGGTCGTTGGATCGGCTCGCCGCTGACGATGGCGTGCATCGCGGGCCTGTTGATCGGACTGCTGTCGCTCATGACGGTTGGTGGTGGTTCGCGGCGTCGCGCTCGTGCAGTCGGCGTCGACGACCCAGCGACCGGCGGTGGAGGGATGAACGGTGGTCGTGGCGTGGAGCACGGCGAACCTCAAGTCGACGGGACTCACCTCGTTGGCACAGACCTCGTCGGGCCTCGCAACGACCCGTCGGGACGGTGGCGTTGGTGGCACGGACTGTTGTTGGTGCTGAACCTCTCGGTGGCTGGTGGGCTGGTCGCGGCGTCTGTGGTGCCGCCGACCGTCGTGCCACCGCCTCCCGCTGCACTGCATGTGGGGACCCTGTCGTACGCGGCCGAGGTGCCCACGAACGACACGTATCCGGATGGCGTGGTGCGCACCGGCGACACGGTGTTCCTCCGGCTCGTCGATCGACTCGACGTCGCGTTCACCTACGACGGTGATCCCGACCTCGAGGCGAACGCGCGCCTGCGTGCCACGGTGGCGTCGGCCTCGGGATGGGCGACGACCGTGATGCTCGCGCCGCTCACGTCCGTCGTCGCCGGTGGCGTCGATCTGCTCGGCACGCTCGATCTTGCCCAGTTGCGGGCGCTGTTGACCCGGGTGAACGATGCAACCGGCATTCCCCTCACCACGGTCGAGATCCGCGTGCAGGGGATCGTCGAACCCGTGACCGACGATCCAGCGGTCACGACGTCGACCACCGAGATGCTGTTTCGCTTCGACGACATCGTCGCCGACTTCGTCGACACGACCGAGGTGACGGAGTCGCTCGCCGGTCCAGCGGTGGTCACCTCGTCACCCGTGCGCGACATCGTGGTCGAGGCCACGGAGGTGGGTGGCGTGCCTCGCGAAGCCCGACGTTGGCTGATCGTGGCACTGTTGGTGCTCGTGGCCGCGTCGGCAACGGCATGGCCGAGCGGCGAGCGTCGGCGTGGCAGAGCGGCCGGTGGTGGACACGATCCGGTGCCGGTGACCGTGGTCGCCGATCTGGAGCTGCCACCGACGATTGCCCGGGTACGGTTGGCGGCCCGCAGCGATCTCGAGCAGTTGGCTCGTGCCACCGGCGCGCGGATGCTGGTGCGGCACGACGGATGGTGTGCCGTCGTCGACGATCGCGTGGCGCACTGGTGGTCACCCGGCGTCGACTGGTCGCCCGGTGCCGCATCGGCTCCCGGCGTCGTGCAGACAGATGTGGCGCCACGGCTCGAGCCGATCGACGTGCCGACGATCGAGATGCGGATCGACGTCGTCGAACGGCTGCGCGACGATGTGTTCGCACCGCGCCGCCCGCTGTTCGCGTCGCGTGCGGGCGAGGTTTCTGGTGCTTCACCCGGACCTGTCACGAAGGAACGAATCGCCGCCGACGATCCGTTGCGCACCACGATCGACGAGATCGTCGCCTATCTCAGCGAGGTCGCCCCCCGACCCTAGGGTGAGGCACGCGACCTGACATCGTGAGGCGATCCTGCACGCAGGCAAAGGTGTCGATACGGTCGTGGCCGAGGCAGCCGAGTGGCTGGCAGAAGGTGGCAGGCAGAAGGTGGCAGAGCACGCCCCCCGCTGGTCTCGCCATGTGGCACGGTGACCGTTCCCACGGACGATCAGGGCCGGCAAGGAGCGCCGTTCACCGACATGCATGTCTTCCGTTCACAGAACCTTGGCACAGCCACACGATCGAAATCTGCTTCCACGAGCGTGCTCGTGGACCGTTCTGTCGCGTTGGCACGCCTCGACGAGGCGCAGGGATCCGCTCGCACGGTCGGTGTGGTGCACCTCGACATCGATCGATTCCACC
>JAYSLK010000494.1:0-1912 GCA_043725585.1 Actinomycetota bacterium | reverse complement strand
TGAGCATCAGTAGTCGATGCCGCGCTTGGCGGCGATTCCCTCGTCGTAGGCGTGCTTCACCTTGCGCATCTCCGTGACCGTGTCGGCGGCAGCGATGAGTGCCTCGCTGGCGTCGCGTCCGGTGACGATCACGCTGACCGTGGGTGGGCGGTCGACCAGTGCTGCGATGACTTGGTCGGCGTCGACCCACGACCAGTTCATCAGGTAGGTGAGCTCGTCGAGGATCACGAGGCGATGTTCGCCGGCGGCGATGATCTCGGCGGCGCGCGCCCAGCCTTCGCGGGCCAACTCCTTGTCGTGTTCGAGATCGTTCGAGTCCCAGGTGAAGCCATCGCCGGCGTTCACCCACGTGACGCCGAGATCGCGCCCGACCTTCTCTTCGCCCACCTTCCAGTCGCCGCTCTTCACGAACTGCACGACGGCCACCCCCCATCCGCGAGCGATGGCACGCACCATCACGCCGAACGCCGCCGAGCTCTTCCCCTTGCCGTCCCCGGTGTTCACCAGGAGCAACGAGTCGGCCCGACGCAGCCCGTCGGGACGTGGATCATCGATGGGCGGTTCGACGGTGTCGAGGTGAGGATCCGGGGACGGCTCGCCGTCAGGAAGTTCGTTCATGGGACTTGGGATGGTAGCGAGGACGCGCTATGGTCGCGGCGCTCGAACCCAGCGAAGTCCGGTTGAACTCCGGCACTGTCCCGCAACGGTGAAGCGTGCGAATCGAACCTGGCGACAGGAACGCTCGACACGACAAGTCCGGTCGCCTGGCTCGGGCGCGAAGACCACACCCTCGAGGCAAGGGCGGCTCGCGACGGGGAGTTCCCCGTTCGAACCTCAACTTGTCCTCCCGCTTGGAGGACCCGGTGTCCTCCAGAGAGCTCGGAGGATCCACATCCAATGAAGCAGTTCAGAAGAGCCATCGCGCTCATGTCCGTGTCGCTCGTCGTCCTCGCCGCATGTGGCGACGACTCCGAAGACGCAGCCGCTACCGACCCCACGACGGCCGAGACCACCGAACCGGCTGCCACCGAACCGGCTCTCACGGAGCCGGCTGCCACCGAGCCCGCCGGAACCGATCCCGGCGCTGAGACCCCGGTCCCGTCAGCGATCGTGAGCCTGTCGCCCACCGCGACCGAGATCCTGTTTGCGATCGGTGCCGGGGATCAGGTGATCGCCGTCGACGACCAGAGCAACTACCCGGCAGAGGCGGCTGCGAAGTCGACCGATCTGTCGGGGTTCGAACCGAACGTCGAAGCCATCGCCGCGTTCGAACCCGACTTGGTGTTGCACGACGGCACCACCGATCTCGCGACCTCGCTCGACACGCTGGGCATCCCGAACTGGGTGGGCGCAGCAGCGACGTCGTTCGATGACATCTACGCCCAGATCGAGCAGCTCGGCGCAGCCACCGGCCACGTGGCCGAGGCTGCCGAACTGGTTGCCCAGATGACCGCCGACATCGCCGCGGCCGTCGCGTCGATCGTTGCTTCGACCGTGCCGCTCGCGTTCTACCACGAGCTCGATCCCACCTTCTACAGCGTCACGTCGAACACCTTCATCGGCCAGGTCTACGGCTTGTTCGGCATGCGGAACGTCGCCGACACCGCTGAGGGAACGAGTGACTACCCGCAGCTCAGCGCTGAGTTCCTGATCAGTCAGAACCCTGATCTGGTGTTCCTCGCCGACACGAAGTGTTGCGGCGAGACACCAGAGACCGTGGCGGTCCGGCCGGGCTGGGATGCGATCGCTGCGGTCGCCAACGGCAACGTCATCGCGCTCGACGACGATGTCGCGAGCCGTTGGGGACCTCGGGTGGTCGAGTTGGTTCAGGCGATCGCCACCAGTGTGAACGCCATTCCGGTCGCGGCGGGCTGACCCCTCGTGCTCGCCGACCCACTCGCCCGAGCAGCGA
>JAYSLK010000493.1:0-5689 GCA_043725585.1 Actinomycetota bacterium | reverse complement strand
CGGCACCGTCGATGCCGGCTGCGAGTGCTGCGAGTTGCAGCAACACGTCGGACTGCTGCGACAACTCCATGTCGCACTCGTTGCCGCAACCATCCCCGGATGAGGCATGATCGTCGGGTGACCGAAGGACGTGAGCGCAGTGGTGCGGTTCCTTTCGTGCGCCGAAGGTGGCACGAGGGTTGGCAGCCCCGCACCCAAGTCGAACCGCCGCCCTCCTCGTGGCGGCTGCCCGACCCCGGCGACGCAGATCGGCACGGTCTCTGCGCGGTCGGAGCCGACCTCCGCCCGGGCACGCTGCTCGCGGCATACCGCTCCGGCCTGTTCCCCATGCCGGTGCGCAAGCGCGTGCTCGGCTGGTGGTCACCCGACCCGCGAGGGGTGCTGCCACTCGACGGGCTGCAGGTGAGTCGATCGCTGCGCAAGAGCTGCACCAAGTACGAGATCCGCTTCGACACCAGGTTCCGCGATGTGATGGAGCGATGCGGAGATCCGCTCCGGCCACACGGATGGATCACCCCGGCCGTCGTCGACTCGTACGAGGAGCTGTTCCGGCTGGGATGGGTCCACTCGGTAGAGACGTACCTCGAAGGAGAGCTGGTGGGCGGGCTCTATGGCGTGCGCATCAACGGCTTCTTCGCGGGCGAGTCCATGTTCTCGTCCGCAACCGACGCGTCGAAGGTCGCGCTGGTTGCGCTGGTCGACTGGCTCAACGACACCGGCGCGCAACTCCTCGATGTGCAATGGAAGACCGACCACCTCGGTTCGCTCGGCGTAGTGGAGGTACCTCGGGCGGCCTACCTGTCGCTGCTTCGCAGCGCGGCGTCCGCCTGAGGCACCTCGCAGTGGTCCCGCCACCGACTTGTTCTCACGCTGAGCATTCACACGGTGCTGCCGGTCTTCATGACCGCCACCACCGATTCGGCATCTCTGGTCTCTCTGGCATTTGTCTCGCGCTCGTCAGGCAATGGTGCGGTGCCGGTGGCCCGGAGGCCACCGACACCAGCGTCCAACGTGCAGTGAGACCGCCGAAATCCCACTCACGCTGGTTCCGCCCGCTTTCCGATCGCTCTTTCGAACGCTCGGCCGTGCACCGTTGCGGGGATTTCATCGGACCGTCCCGGCGGCACCTTGAGGGGTTCTTGAAAGGTTGCTCCGGAATTCTTCTGGCCGCACTCGCCGCCTGCAGCTCGTCTGGCTCGAGCATCCCGCTTCCCCCTCCCGCGCAGCGCATGATCGACGACGGCACGGCCCCCACAGCCGACGTCGTGGAGGTGTGGGTGTGCCGTGTGCCGGCCGGCACGACAGCTCCCATCTACGGTGATCTCACCCTTCGCCAACCCTTGGAACCGGCTGGCATCGTGTCGAAGATCGGCGATCGCGTCGCCGACTACTGGCGCATCGTGTCGGGCGGTGAGTACCGGATGTCGTTCTCCGTCGGCGGAGTGGTCCAGCTGGCCGACGACGAAGACGACGCCGACTGCCTCTTCCACGCGCTCGACCGATCGGGGCCCCACGCCACCGTGGTGCTCGCGATCGCCGATGCCGAGCATGCCGAGGGCCGCGCCGGTGGTCGAGGCGCACAGGGCAACGCCCCGAACTGCCACGGATGTGCCGCAGCGACCACTCGGCGCGGCATCTCTCTCGGGGCAAGCGACTTCCATCCCGACTGGGGTCCCGTGCCATTGCTCGACCTGATCGAGCACGAGCTCGGTCACACCCTCGGGTTGCCGCACTCCGGCGACGGGTCCGACACCGCTCCGTCCTACTCCAGCGACCTCGACGTGATGAGCAACAGCGCTGCACCGCGCGCCTCGGATCGCACGCGCAGGGATGCCCCCTCCTCGCTGGCGATCAACCTGTTCGACCTGGGCTGGTTGCCGCCCGACGATGTGGTCGTGCTCGACCCGTCGAGGAGCGGTGGCGACAGCACCGAGATCGAGCTCGTGCCCGCCACTTCCGGCGACGGCACCCGACTGGCGGTGCTCGCCGTCGACGACCACCGGGTGCTCACCGTCGAGTTCCGCGCTGCGACGGGCCTCGACTCGACCCTGCCGAAGTCGGGTGTGGCGGTGCACCTGGTGGACGATTCGGCTGGCATCGGAGTCGAGCGCATCCAGGTGCCGCTCGGCTCGAGCCCACCGCACACCGATCTGTTCGGTGCCGGCGATTCGTTGAAGACCAACGGGTGGTCGATCGATGTGCTCGAGGTGGGCATCGGCGCCCGTCTGGCGATCTCGGCTACCGACCGGTAACACTTGCGGGATGGACGAACGGACGGGCAGGCGCGACGAGCCCTGGTTGATGCGCACCTACTCGGGGCACTCGACGGCGAAGAAGAGCAACGAGCTGTACCGGACGAACCTGACCAAGGGCCAGACCGGCTTGTCGATCGCGTTCGATCTCCCGACCCAGACCGGCTACGACCCCGACTCTCCGATGGCACGGGGTGAGGTGGGCAAGGTGGGTGTGCCCGTGGCCCATCTCGGTCACATGAAGACGCTGCTCGACGGCATCCCGCCTGGCACCATGAACACGTCGATGACGATCAACTCGACCGCGGCGTGGCTGTTGGCGCTCTACGTCGCCAACGCCGAGGAACAGGGCACCCCTCCCGGAGCGTTGCGCGGCACCACCCAGAACGACATCGTGAAGGAGTACCTGTCGCGCGGCACGTACATCTTCCCTCCGGCGCCATCGAAGCGCCTGATCGTCGACATGGTGGCGTGGTGCACACACCACGCGCCGAAGTGGAACCCGATGAACGTGTGCTCGTACCACCTTCAGGAGGCCGGAGCCACGCCCGTGCAGGAGATCGCGTTCTCGCTCGCCACCGCGATCGACGTGCTCGACGCCGTGCGCGACAGCGGGCAGGTGGAACCCGAGCAGTTCACACAGGTGTTCGGTTCGATCTCGTTCTTCGTGAATGCAGGCATCCGCTTCGTCGAAGAGGTGTGCAAGCTGCGGGCGTTCACCGAACTGTGGGACCGCATCGGTCTCGAGCGCTACGGCGTGACCGACGCCAAAGCGCGTCGCTTCCGCTACGGGGTGCAGGTGAACAGCCTGGGGCTCACCGAAGCGCAACCCGAGAACAACGTGCAGCGCATCGTGTTGGAGATGCTGGCGGTGACGCTCTCGAAGAAGGCGCGCGCGCGCAGCGTGCAGCTGCCGGCGTGGAACGAGGCGCTCGGCCTGCCACGCCCATGGGACCAGCAGTGGTCGTTGCGGATGCAACAGGTGCTCGCCTTCGAATCCGACCTGCTGGAGTACGGCGACATCTTCGACGGTTCCACGGTCGTCGAGGCGAAGACCGCCGAGCTGTGCGACGGCGCATGGACCGAGCTCCAGGACGTCCTCGAGCGCGGTGGGGCGTTCGAAGCCGTCGACGAGCTGAAGGGTCGGCTCGTCCGATCGATGGCGGAACGGACGCGCCGCATCGAGGCAGGTGATCAGGTGGTGGTCGGTGTGAACGCCTACACCGAGACCGCCGATTCACCCCTTGGGGGCAGCGACAACATCCTCACCGTCGACCCGGCCGTCGAGGCCGAGTTGACCGACGACATCGCTGCCTGGCGCGCCGCTCGCGACGGCGCCGCCGTCGACGCCGCACTCATCGAGCTACGTCGCGCCGCGCACGACGGCACCAACATCATGGAGCCTTCGATCGCCCTCGCCAAGGCAGGCGGCACCACCGGCGAATGGTCGTCGACCCTGCGCGAGGTGTTCGGCGAGTTCCGTGCCCCGACCGGCGTGTCTGCGGCGGTCGGAAAGCGGGTCGGCGAGTTGGCCGAGGTCGCGGCCTACGTGAAGACGATCGCAGGCGGTCCGCCGAAGTTCCTGGTGGCCAAACCCGGCCTCGACGGCCACTCCAACGGGGCCGAACAGATCGCAGTGGCAGCTCGCGATTCCGGGATGGAGGTCGTCTACGCGGGTATCCGATCGACCCCGGAGCAGATCGTGGCCTCGGCTCGCGACGAGGATCCGGACGTGATCGGGGTGTCGATCCTGAGTGGTTCGCACCTGTCGCTCGTGCCCGACATCTTGCGACTCATGTCGGCTGAGGGTCTCGACATGCCGGTCGTCGTCGGTGGCATCATCCCCGAGGCCGACAGGCAATGGCTCCTCGACGCCGGCGTCGCCGCGGTGTTCACGCCGAAGGACTACCAGCTGGCCACGATCATGCGCCGAGTCGCCGACCTCGCGATCGCCCACCGCGACGCGTGACCTGAACCGGACGGTGGCGTCGGGCGTGGATCGCGTCGAGACGGCGGGTCAGGAGTGCTGGAGCACCGAGACGGGGATCCGCAACCGCGTCGGGTTCGGGTTCCGTGCCGCCCGTTCACGCTGACGGAGCGTCGCCCATCGCTGCTCCACTCTGACCCGCTGTTCGTCCGGCTCGACGTCTTCGATCATGGTGTGCCGACAGCGCGACATCCCCGCTTCGCGGCGGCGCAGATCGAGGTCGTCGTGCAAGCTCAGGTGCAGCTCACGGTAGATGTCGGTCGGGTAGGTGCCCTCGAACATCATCGCCAGATCGCCAGAGCTCTCCCAGTTCGCCTGCTCATCGAGATCGAGCCGAACCATCTCGTGGAAGCGGGTGCCGGGCAGCGGGTAGCTGACGCTGACCCCGATGTCGTCGGGCAGAAGCTCGCCGACCAGCTCGATGGTCTTTTCGATGTCGGTCCAGGTCTCGCCCGGATAGCCGAACTGGATGAAGAAGCAGGCCCGGATGCCGTGGGCTCCGAGGCGCTCGCGAGCGTCTCGGATCTGCTGGATCGTGATCTCTTTGTCCATCGCATCGAGGACGCGCTGGCTTCCGCTCTCGGCACCGAGCCACACCTCGTAGCAACCGGCGAGCGCCAGTGCGGCCACGGCCTGCTCGTTCATGAGGTCGCAACGTGACTGCATCGTGAAGGGCAGGCGCACGTCTGCCTCGTCGACGAGGCGCGCGAACTCTGCCAGCCAGTCGCTGCGGAGGCCGAAGATGTCGTCGGCGAACCACACGTGGTCGGGTCGGTGGTCGCGGTGCAGCATGACGAACTCGTCGGCCACCTCGGCCGCCGACCGCATCGAGTAGCGCTGCCCCCAGATGGGCTTGGCGCACCAGTTGCAGCGGTACGGGCAACCGCGGGTCGACACCACGTTGAGCGAGAACCTGCCGTGGGCCTCGGTCCACGCCTGGCGGTAGGCCTCGATGTCGACCAGGTCGCGGGCCGGCGCACCGAACACATCGGGGTGGCGCTCGATCGAGCGCTTCGGCGTGCGGGCGACCTGGTCGCCGACCAGGATCGCCAAGCCCTCCACATCGTCGAGGCTCGAGTCGGGGTCGGGGCCGAGCCACCGCGCCACCACCTCGCGCATCGTGTGCTCGCCCTCGCCCACCATGCACGCGTGGGCGCCGGCAGCAAGGTACACCTCGGGGTGGTCGGTGACGTCGGCCCCGCTCACGGCGACCTTGCAGCCGGCTCCGAGCGCCATGCCCACCATGGTGAGCGCTGCCTCGCGCATGCGCGTGAGGCACATCTTCGACAAGAAGTTGAAGTTGTCCTCGTACAGGACCACCACCGTCGGCCGGTGCTCGGCCAAGCTGGCAGCGAACTCCGACTCGTCCTCGGCCAGCATCGAGTCGAAGACGGCGACGTCGAGACCGTCGTTGCGCAACACCGCCGCAGCATGCAGCGTGTTCAACGGC
>JAYSLK010000492.1:0-2727 GCA_043725585.1 Actinomycetota bacterium | reverse complement strand
ACCGGTTGCAGCTCAGAGATAGGTGCCCGGCCGATCGGAGGGCATCGGCTGTCCGCCAGGGCCTCCTTGCATGGCTCCCGGTGGCAGCTGACGCATCTGCTCGAGCTGCTGACGTGCCGCGAGCTGCTGCGCGAACAACGTGGCCTGGATGCCGTGGAACAGCCCCTCCAGCCAGCCCACCAGCTGAGCCTTGGCGATTCTCAGCTCGGCATCGGAGGGGATCACACCGTCCTTGAACGGCAACGCCAGATTGCGCAGCTCGTCCTGGAGATCAGGGGACAGCGCCTCGCTCAACTCCACGATCGACCGCTCGTAGATCTCGGCCAGCCGTTCGCGGCTCCGTTCGTCCAGCGGTGAGATCCGCACCTCCTCGAGGAGCTGCTTCACCATCGAGCCGATCCGCATCACCTTGGCAGGTTCGGAGACGGTCTCGGTGACCTCTCCGTCATGGTCGCGAGGACCGGCGATGGGAAGCCCGACGATCTCGCCGCGCTCGATGGTCGGATCGGATCCGTTGGTGCCGTCGGGATGAGGAGCGTTGGTCATGGTTGGTCCTTCAGGAGATCGTTGGGCTGCACGCTGGCGACACGGTGGTCGACTCAGGCTTGTGCGGCGATCAGGGGAACATACACCTCGGCCGCGGTCAGCGACCCGTGGCGGCAGATCAGTTGGAACGGGCCGGAATCCGCGCCGTCGTGGAAGCTGACGTCGTCCCGGGCGACCAGCGCGACATCGCCCAGCCGGGCCTGCACCGGCGGGGACACCACGGGGCCGAACCATCCCTCGTCGAGGATCTGGGCGCGTGTCATGACCCACGCCACCTCGCCATGGGCCGCGGTGGCCGCAGCCGCGAGGTCGGAGGCGGCACCCGCACGAGCGTGAAGCCACCGGAAGCGACCTTCGCCGGACGCATGATGCGTGAGCCGCGAGACGTCGGCGCCGGGCTCGACGATCCGGTCACCGACGTGCACCTGACCGTGATCGGCCGTCACCACCACGGCCGCGCCCGAGGGCAACGCAGCGATCACGTCGGCGACCAGGTCGTCTGCGAAGGACAGCTCGGCGTCGTAGTACGCGCCGAAACCTCGTTCGTGGGCGATCTTGTCGATGCCGTCGTAGTAGGCGTAGACGAAGCGCTCGCCGGCACGCAGCTGCTCCCCCACCGTGACCGCCAGGCTCGACGGCACGCGCCAGCCGACGGGTGTGCACCCCCGCAGATGTGCCGTCGAGAACGAGCTCCGCTCGAGGTCGGCCTTGCTCACCACCGGCACCCGCTCGCCCATGAACGGCTCGAAGGGTTGCAGCCGCTTCGGTTCGTGCAATCGACGAGCATCACCGACGCCATCGGTGTGCCACCTCAGCACATTGAGCACGTCGCCGCCTACATCGATGCGATAGCCGACGAGTCCGTGCTCGCCAGGGGTGAGGCCGGTGGTGATAGAGGTGAGCGCAGTCGCCGTCGTGGTGGGTGCGACCGTGGTGATCGCACCGCCGGCCATCGCCATCATCGTCGGCGCGAGGTGGGGACGGGCCTGCAACTGCTCCCAGCCGAGGCCGTCGATCACCAGCAGCACCACCTGGGTCGCTGTCGCGGCCTCGGCGGGAATCCAACTCGGCCGGGCCGACCCGCGCGGGCCGAGGAACGCCGGGATCAACCCGCGCACGTTGGGACCGCTGTACTGGGGGATGATCGGCGAGCTCGACACGGCACGCACAGTCCACCACCTCGGCACTGATCCCGCCAACCTCGCCGCACCGCCGACCTCCCCGCACCGCCGACCCGCCGACCCGCCGACCCGCCGACCTCCCGGCACCGCCGACCTCCGCCCACCACGTGACGACAAGTCCCGTCCACTACGCTGGCTCCATGCGAGTGTCGAGCAAGGGTGACTATGCGTGTCGTGCGCTGCTGTCACTGACGCTCCACGGCTCCGAGCAGGGTCCCACCAGCGTCCGAGACATCGCCGAGCGCACTGCGATCCCACAGCCGTACCTCGAGCAGATCCTGCTGGCGCTGAAGGGTGCTGGGTTGGTGCGGTCGAAGCGGGGCGTGGGTGGCGGGTACGTCCTGGCCCGTTCGCCCGAGGACATTCGGCTGAGCGAGATCCTCGCGGCGGTGGACGGCCCGATCTCGCTCGGTGATTTCGGCGACCCGCATCAGGACGGCTCGTGCGATCACGAGGGACAGTGCGTGTTGTACGCGATCTGGAAGCTGGCCGGCGAACACATGCGCCAGTTGCTCTACGGCTTCACCCTGGCCGAGGTGGCCCACGTGGCCGAAGGCCGCGCCCCGTGGCCCGACCGGGCGGCGATGATCGCCCAGGTCGCCGACCCCGTCTGACGCCGTCGGCCCGATCCGACCCTGCCTGGATCGGTTCCTCTCGGATCGGCTCCTCTCGGATCGACTCCTCTCGGATCGGTTCGGTTCGGATCGGTTCGGATCGGATCGGATCGGATCGGATCGGATCGACTCAGCCTGCGTCGGCGATCTCGGGTCCGCCCGAATCGTCGGCGGCGCCGAGGGCATCGAGGACCGCCTGGAGATCCGCGGGCAGCGGCGACTCGAACGACATCGTCGCGCCGGTGGCCGGGTGGGCGAAGGAGAGCTGGGCGGCATGCAGCACCGGACGTGCCGTGCTGATCGCCGATCGTGTTCCGCCATAGGCCCCATCGCCCACCACCGGATGGCCGATCGCAGCGAGGTGCACCCTGATCTGGTGCGTGCGA
>JAYSLK010000491.1:0-4178 GCA_043725585.1 Actinomycetota bacterium | reverse complement strand
CCTGACATCGACGTCGATGCGATGAGGGAAAGGCTGAACGCAGCATGACACCACGGGCGAACTCTCCCTCACTCACCTCGGCGGGTGCAGACGATTCCGTGGCTGCGGAGGTGGAGCACGTCGTGCGCCACCACCCGTGGATCGAGACCACGATGCGCCTCGGATGGTATGCGAAGGGTTTGATCTACTTGCTCATGGGGGCCGTCGGGGCTGCGTTCACGTGGCGGCCGCGGACCGATGAGCAGGCCTCACCCGAAGGAGCACTCGGGCTGGTCGCCGCTCAACCTGGTGGTCGATCGCTCCTGGCCACGTTCGGAATCGGCCTCCTGCTCTACGTCGCATGGCGGGTGTGCAGCGTTGCGGCCATTCGCGGTTCGTCGCCCAAGGACAACCTCCGGCGTGTCGGCTATGTCTCCTCGGCGGTCTTCTACACCTTTCTCGCCCGCACTGCGCTGCAAAGTGCGTTGAGCGGCGTCGATCCCGACGACTCCCACGCCGTCGAGCGTCTGTCGCGATCGCTGATGTCCCAGGCATGGGGTCGCGTCGCCTTGGTCATCGTCGGCGCGGTGACCATGGGCATCGGTTTCTACTTCATCATCAAGGCGGTCACCCGTGAGTACGTCGACAACCTCGAAGGCGTGCGGCCGACCTGGCGTGAGAACCACGGTCGGGCCCGGGCCGTGTTCGTGGCCGGGATGGTCGGCTGGTTCGGGCGCGGTGTGGTCATGACATTGGTGGGATTCTTCGTCGGTCGGGCCGCGTGGCGCTTCGATCCGGCCGATGCCGCCGGTTTCGACCGTGCGCTGCGGCGGGTCGCAGAGGCCTCCTACGGCCCTCCCATGTTGCTGGTCGCAGCCTGGGGCCTGATCGGATATGGCGTCTACTGCCTTCTCAGTGCGCCGCACCGGAAGATCGCCGAGACACCGACATGATCACGCTCGTCATCATCGCTTGCGCCGCCGTCATCGCCCTCGCGCTGGTCATCATCGAACTGGTCAGGGCGCGACCTGCCGCGTTGGACACCGAACGGCAAGAACGCTGGCTCGTTCGGCACGCGCCGCAGCGGTTGCAGCCCATCCTGCGTCACATGGATTGCCGCGTCGCCGGCGGCATCATGGTCGCTACGGGGTTCGTCGTCGTGCTCGCGTGCGCTCTGGTCGTGGGCTGGTTGTTGGACTCGATCGACCGCAAGGATGGCTTCGCCCGATGGGACGATTCAGCCGCACGGTGGGGTGCCGAGAATGCCACGCCTGATTCCACACAGGTCATCGAGTGGGTCACGGAGCTCGGATCCTCACGATCGTTGGTGCTCGGCATGACCGCACTCGGGCTGGTGGTGATGCCCCGCAGAGGCTGGGGCCCACTCGGATACCTTGCCGTGGTCGGTCTCGGGGCGTCGGGGTTGAACAACCTGCTCAAGATGCTGATCGACCGCGAACGGCCAGACATCGACCGACTCGTCGGCATCTCCGGATCATCGTTCCCCTCGGGCCACTCGGCGGCCGCCGCAGCGTGTTGGATGGCCATCGCGCTCGTCCTGCTCTCACGGCGCAACTGGAGGTGGCGTGCTACCGGAGCCGCAGTTGCGGCCGTCATCGCTGTCGCCGTCGCGGCGAGCAGAGTGCTGCTCGGCGTGCATTGGCTCACCGATGTGATCGCCGGCGTGATGGTCGGATGGACATGGTTCTTGCTCAGCACCATCGCCTTCGGTGGCCGCCTGCTCAAGTTCGGTGAACCCGCCGAACGAATCGCACGAGGTACGGAGAGCCCGACGAAGGCCGACGTGATCGCGGCCGAGAGCTCATCAACCCACTAGAGGACGAGGTCTTCGAATGCACAATCCACCCAAGGATTCATGGTCGGCGGCGCCCGTCGACAGCACGTCAGCCACGGAGTCGCCGTCTGCCCGGCGCGTCGCCGTGATCCACAACCCCGCGAGTGGGAGCGCCGGCGATGTCGACGCACTGCGCGACGCCTTCGCAACTGCCGGCGCAGAGCCACAGTGGCTGGCCACCACCGAGGAGGACCCCGGCACCGGTCAGGCCGCCGAGGCCGTCGCATCGGGCGTCGACACGGTCGTGGCCTGTGGTGGTGATGGAACGGTGCGGGCAGTCCTGCAATCGGTCGCCGGCACCGAGGTCGCGCTCGGTGTGGTGCCGATGGGCACCGGCAACCTCCTGGCCGGGAACCTCGGCTTGCAGACCGGAATCGATGCGGTCAACGACGCGCTGCACGCCCCGACCAGCAGGCTCGATGTCGGCATCGTCAACGGCGAGCGGTTCGCGGTGATGGCAGGCGTCGGCTTCGACGCGTTCATGATCCGCGACGCGAATCCGACCCTCAAGCGACACCTCGGCAGTGCCGCATACGTGTTGTCCGCTGCTCGCAACATTCGAAGCCGGATCTTCAGGGCTGAGGTCGTCGTCGATGGTCGGCGAGAGTTCGATGGCAGCACCGCGATGGTGTTGATCGGCAACTGTGGTGCAGTGACCGGCGGTCTGCAGGTCTTCCCCGACGCGCGCCGGGACGACGGCCTCCTCGATGTCGCCGTATTGCGCGCTCGCGGCATCCGTCAGTGGGCTTCGGTCGGCTGGAGGCTGGTGCGCGGCCGTCCTCAGCGCCCCGAGTTCGTTCACCGGTGTCGGGGCAGCGCGAT
Source organism: Actinomycetota bacterium (assembly GCA_043725585.1). Lineage (GTDB taxonomy): Bacteria > Actinomycetota > Acidimicrobiia > Acidimicrobiales > Ilumatobacteraceae > VFMC01. The sequence continues at coordinate 1,522 of JAYSLK010000491.1, read as the reverse complement.
CGTCGTGACGTTGAACCGCCCGGTGGCGTACGAGCTCGACGGAGAGGTGCGCGAAGCCGTGACGACCCTCACGCTGAGCGTTGAGCCCGGTGCGCTCGCAGTGCGATCGGCACCACACCCTCCGTCCGACGCCTGACTCACCCGGCAGCGGCATCGACGGAGCTTCCACCTGAAGCTGCGACGCGCGGAAGTGGGCGGGTCGCCGCTGGCGACCCGCCCACGTGCGCGGTTCCTCTTGTCAACGATCCGGTCAGCGGCGGGCGAACTCGCGGACCTTTCGCACCGCAGCCTCACCAGCCGAGCGGGCCGCGTCGATCGGCGTGTTGACGACTGCAGCGACCAGGTTCGCGGGCGGTGTGTCGGGGCTCCGCGGGTGCGGGCGCTTGGGGGCCACAGCTCTGGCCTTGCGCAGCGCTTCACCCAGCTCCGAGAGCTCGATGCGAGTCATGGCGTCGCGCACTTTGGGGAACATGTCCCGCTCCTCCTCCTCCACGTGGTGACGGATCATCTCGATCAGGACGGTGACCTTGGCCTCGAAGCGCTCGTCGTCGGCAGACATCGATTCGAGCTCAGAGAGCGTCCACTTCACGACGTGGTGCTCCTCGAGTGCTTCCAGTACGTCTGACTCGATCATCGGGATCCGGTTGCGGATCTCGGGGTAGAACGTGGTCTCTTCGATCGAGGCGTGAACGCTCAACGCCTCGATGATCTTGCCCACGATCGCCTCGCGCTTCTTCTTCGCCTTCGGGCCGGTGGCCTCGAACTGCGCGAAGAGCGCTTCGACGGTGCGATGATCGTCCTTGAGCACCTGGAGGGCGCTCACCTGTTGGGGTCTGGTGGTTTCCATGTCCCCGCAGATACCCCCCACGCACAACGGCCAAACCGCTGTCTGTTCGGCGGTCGGGTCGACGCCGATCGACCTGACGCCCGTTGCGCCCTCGGAGCGCTCCAGCCGATGCGAGGGGCGATGATGCGGGTCATCGCCCCTCGCTCGCTTGGAGCACTGCGGGAGTCAGCGCTCGATGCGGTTACCCGCATTCGTGGACTCCAAACATGGACCGGCTGAATTCCTTGTCACACGTTCCACATCAGTCCTTGTTCAGGTTTTTCTTGACGGCGTCGATGCCGTCGGCGACCTTGTCGCGGGCCTTGTCGACCGCCCGCTTCGCCGACGCAGCAGTCTGGTCCCGCTTGCCGTCGGACTTCAGGTCGTCGTTGCCGGTCAACGCGCCGGCCGCTTCTTTCACGCGGCCTTTGACCTTTTCGTTGCTGTGTGACGCCATGGTTGCGTTCCTTTCGTCAGTACGGCGATGGGTGCCGTCCCGATGGGCTACCCGTGCGGGACCGAGACAAACCGATGCACAGAACGAAACGGAAGATCAAGGTGTAACTCGTGCGGAAGCGGGTACGTGGAGCTCGCAAGTCGTCGTGGCTTGCCCAGTGACTCAGGAGAACTCGCCATGGAACCAGTACGAACCCGCGACGTCATCACGACGAACCCCGTCACCGAACCCGTCGTCAC
>JAYSLK010000490.1:0-2455 GCA_043725585.1 Actinomycetota bacterium | reverse complement strand
TGCCGTCCGGCGAGGTGACCGAACTGATCGTGACCGATCTCGCCGAGGGCGAGGGCGAAGGCGCCGTCGCCGGCGACACCGTCATCCTGAACTACGTGGGCGTCCGCTCTGCCGACGGCACCGAGTTCGACAACAGCTACGACCGCGGCCAGCCGTTTCCGGTGACCCTCGGCGCCCAGAGCGTGATCGCAGGCTGGGAGGAAGGCCTCCTCGGCGTGAAGGCGGGCGGGCAGCGCCAGCTCGACATCCCCGCCGACCTGGCGTACGGCGACACCCCTCAGGGCGACATCATCCAGCCCGGCGATGCGCTCTCGTTCGTCGTCGATGTGATCGCGATCCTGCCTGCCACCGATCCGGCCGACGCTCCCACGGTCACCGTCACCGGTGCCGCCAACCGGGACGACGTGGTGATCGACGACCTCGTCGAGGGCACCGGCACCGAACTGGCACTCGGCGACACCGCCTACCTGCACCTGATCGCCTACCGCGGCGACACCGGCGAGGAACTGACGTCCACCTGGGCCGAGGGCCAACCCCAACCGATCCAGTTCGTCGAGCAGGGCTCACTGCCGGGCATCATCGAGGGCATGGCCGGGATGAAGGTCGGCGGTCGTCGTCAGATCGTGATCCCGTTTGTCGAAGCCTTCGGGACCGCAGGCAACCCCGACCTCGGCCTGCCTGCCGATACCGACCTCGTGCTGATCATCGATCTCATCGCGGTCACCTGAGGCGACGGTGACGAGCCGACCAGATGATCACACGATCGCGCGCAGGTCGAGCCCGATGTCGAACACAGTGACCGAGTGGGTCAGCTCGCCCACCGCGATGTAATCGACGCCCGTCTCACCCACACGGCGAGCCCGTTCCAACGTCAGCCCGCCGCTGGCTTCCAGAATCACGCCGCGGCCGATGTCGTTGCGGATGGCCACCGCCGACTTCATCTGGTCGATGTCGAAGTTGTCGAGCAGCACCACATCGGCACCCGCCCCGATCGCTTCGCGCAGCCCATCGAGCGAATCGACTTCGATCTCCACGGGGATCGTCGCCGCCAAACCCCGTACGGCGGCGAACGCTTCTGCGACCCCGCCAGCAGCCAGCACGTGGTTGTCCTTGACGAGCGCCGCATCGCTGAGGGCCATGCGATGGTTCCGCCCTCCACCACAGCGCACCCCATACTTCTGCAGCGCCCGCAGGCCGGGCAGGGTCTTGCGCGTGTCGCGAACCACGGCGCCGGTGCCGTCGAGCGCGTCGGCCCAGCGGCGGGTGATCGTGGCGACGCCGCTCACATGACAGACGAGGTTGAGCGCGGTGCGCTCGGCCGTGAGCAGCAGACGTGTGGGCGCCTCCACGCGCGCCACCACCGTGCCGCCGTCGACGCGGGCACCATCGGCGACGAGGTAGTCGAAGTCGCTGGAAGTCGCGCCACAGACCGCGTCGATGACCGCTGCGGCCAACGCAAGGCCCGCGACGACGCCCGGCTTGCGAGCGCCGAACTCTGCCGCGCTGCGCTGATCGGCCGCCACGGTCGCCGTCGAAGTGACGTCGATGCCGCCGGCGAGATCCTCGGCGATCGCGTGGCGAACGAGGGCGGCGATGGCGTCGGGGTCGAGCCCACCCGTGATCAATCGATGCCGGGTGTCGTCGCTGAGCGGGTGGAACACGAACATCGGGTCAGACCTCGGATCGGCTACGGGGAGCGGTGGCCGTCGGCGCGAGCGAGACCATGATGTCCCCGTTCGCGTCGAGGCGGACGTCGAGATGCACCAACCATACGGCGCGAGGCTCGGGATAGTCGGTGCGACGATGGCAACCACGGCTCTCGGTTCGTGCCGTCGCCGCTGTGACCACAGCCCTCGCGACGGTGAGGAGATTGGTGGCCTCCCACGACTCGCGACCACATCCCGCCGCGTCGGCCGGGAGGTCGAGGGTTCGTGCGGCGGCATCGAGACCCTCGGGTGTCCGCAGCACACCGACTCGCTTCGACATCGCCGTACGGATCACCGTGCGCCGGTCGGGATCGACGAGACGGAGATCATCGTCGATCACCTCCTCGATCCATGCCACGTCCTCGGGCAACTCCCACGCCAGGTCGCGACCGACGCGGGTGCCGGCCACCACGCCCTCGGTCAGACTGTTGCTCGCCAGCCGATTCGCACCGTGCACGCCCGTGCACGCCACCTCGCCGACCGCGTACAGACCCGGCATCTCGGTGCGCCCGTCGAGCCCGGCGACGACTCCGCCACACACGTAGTGGGCCGCAGGGGCCACCGGGATCCGGTCGCGCGATGGCTCGATGCCCGCTTCACGACATGCCGCGGTGATGCCCGGGAACCGGGTGTGGAAACGCTCGCCCATGTGCGTGGCGTCGAGGTAGACGTGATCGTCGACGCCGGCTGGGGCCAACGCCATGCGCTGGCTGATCGCGGCAGCGACCACATCGCGAGGGGCCAGATCC
>JAYSLK010000489.1:0-3179 GCA_043725585.1 Actinomycetota bacterium | reverse complement strand
GGAGCGGGCGCGCCCGGCGAGACGTGCAGCGATGCGACGCGGCTCGACACGATCATCTCGAACGACGTGCTACTCGCGTATCGCCTTCCACTTCGGCTTCTTCACGCACATGCACCATCGGCCGAGCGGGACCAGGAGCGGACTGAGGACCAGCGCGAAGGCCGTCACGACCGGCACGATCGTGAACAGCCGCGACGTGAACCAACCGTCCTGACCGATGAGTGTGCGGGCCACAGGGACGGCCGTCTCGCCGACCGCCGCTCCGATCGCGGTGAAGATCGACGACAACCACCACGGCGGCGTGGGGGTGAGCGTGAGCGCGTAGCCCGCGACGAACCCGGCGAGTGCATAGACGAGTGCGGTCAACCCGAGTGGGCTGCCGGTCGCCAGGTCGTACATCAGCCCCAGCGTGAACCCTCCGATCGCACCACGCTCGGGGCCCGCACCCGCTCCCGTTGCCGCCGCCAGCGCGAGCACGATCTGCAGGACGACCCCTGCGACGCGGGTCTCGGTGACGAACGTCCGCTGCATCGCCAGGACGCACAACCCCACCGGGAACAAGCGGACGAGCGGCCCCATCAGGAACGCGCGCACGGAATCAGCCCCCGCTCGTGTTGGGCACGTACAGGATGACTCGAAGGAAGTTGAGCTTCGACAGATCGCCCGCCGAGGAGCGCACTTCGACCAGTTGTGCGCGCGATCCCGATTGCACCCGAATGGCCACGATCTCGCCGATCGGGATGCCGGCAGGAGCGATCGATTTCGTGCCGCCAGCGGTCTGCACGGTCGATCCGACCTTCACCCGCCCTTGCGACGACGAGTCGTCGATGAAGCGGAGCACGAGCGGCAAGCTGGCGCCCTGCCCGCTGAGCGTGCCCGTCTCGCGGATGATCTCGACCGGAGGCGCCAACGTCGTGGTCGTCGTCTCGCCCGCCGGGGGCACGGTGGTCGTGGTGGTCGGCGGGTCCTCGAGTGGGCCCTGCCCGGAATCGATCGTCGATGACGGCGCCGCGTCGGCCGTGGCGGGAGCCGTCGTGGAGGTGGTCGATGTCGACGTCGATCCGGTGTCAGGGGTCTCGGGAGTGAGCGAGATGCCTCCGGTGGGCGAAGCCGGGAACAACGGCGCCGGCACGACCTCGTCGGCTTCGGTGAGCACCTTGGCACCGATCGAGAAGTCAGGGTCGACGATGAGCAGCACGATCGATGAGTTGGGGGTGACCTGCGTGATCTTGCCCACGAGCCCACCACCGTTGACGACGGGCATCCCCACAGCGATGCCGTCCTCGCTGCCCTTGTCGATCTCGACGGTGTACTGGAAGTTGCTCGGCGAGTCACCCTGCACCTGAGCGGTTGCGGTGGGATAGCTGCTCGATCCGAGCAATCGGTTGAGGGTGAGGATCTGTGTGTACTCGAGGATGGCCGCCCGAGCCACGATCTCAGCGCCGCGTTGGGAGTCGATCTCCTCCTGCAGGCGTTCGTTCTCGCGTACGAGGTCGTCGTACTCGGTGACGCCCTTCCACGCATTGATCACCGGCCGCGAGACGACCCTGGCAGCAGCATCGAACGGCTCGAGGATGAGCGCGAACACGCTTCGTGAACGATCGATGATCGCGCTGCCACGCTGGTCGAGTGTGACGAACAGGACCGAGGTGAGGACGAGCAGGATCATCACCCGCCGTCGCCCCATCGAGTACATGGCCATGCGCTTGTCGGACTACTCGTCGCCGCCCAGCGACATCAGCCCCCGCATTGCATCGATGTTCTCGAGCGCCCGCCCCGAACCGATGACCACGCTGAACAACGGCTCGCGGGCGATCTTGATCGGCATGCCGGTCTCGTGGGCGAGCCGCTGATCGATGCCGGCCAGCAGAGCGCCACCGCCCGTGAGGGTGATGCCCTGTTCCATGATGTCGGCAGCCAGCTCCGGTGGTGTCTTGTCGAGGGTCGTCTTCACGGCGTCAACAATGGCAGCAATCGGCTCGGCAAGGGCTTCGCGCACCTGTTCGGTGGTGAGCTGAAGCGTGCGCGGCAGACCGCTGATCATGTCGCGGCCACGGATGTCGGCGGTGAGCTCGTCGTCGAGTGGCCAGCACGAACCCATGTGCATCTTGATCTCCTCGGCGGTGCGATCGCCGATCGCCATCGAGAACTCCTTCTTGAGGTACGCCATCACCGCATCGTCGAGTTCGTCACCTGCGACTCGCACCGACTGGGCGGTCACGATGCCACCAAGGGAGATCACCGCGACCTCGGTCGTGCCACCACCGATGTCGACGATCATGTTGCCGCTCGGCTCGTGCACGGGGAGATCGGCGCCGATCGCCGCAGCCATCGGTTCTTCGATGATGTGGACCGGCTTGCGGGCGCCCGCATACTCGGCGGCATCCTGCACGGCGCGCTGTTCGACTCCGGTGATGCCGGACGGGACGCAGATGATCATGCGCGGCTTGCTCCACCGACTGGCGTGCACCTTCTGGATGAAGAAGCGGAGCATCTTCTCGCACACCTCGAAGTCGGCGATGACACCGTCTTTCAGCGGGCGAATCGTCTTGATCCGGCCGGGGGTGCGCCCCATCATTCGCTTGGCCTCGATGCCGACGGCGACCGGACGCCCGTCGGTGATGTCGATGGCCACGACAGACGGTTCGTTCAGGACGATCCCTTGGCCGCGCGCGTAGATCAGGGTGTTCGCGGTGCCGAGATCGATCGCGAGGTCACGGCCCAGTGCAAGCGGATTGGATCGCGCCATGTGAACCCTGCCTCCTCTTCCGACTCAAAGGGGCGCGCAAGATGAGCGTCCCGTAGTGGGCCGTCAGTCTAGCGGCGCGGGCGGTGGTCAGAGGTTCGCAAAGAAGATGCCGAGTTCACGCGTGGCCGACTCGAGCGAGTCGCTGCCGTGCACGAGGTTCTCGGTGAACAAGGTGCCGAAGTCGCCGCGAATAGTGCCGGGTGCGCTCTTCAGCGGGTTGGTCGCGCCCATCATCGCCCGAACGACCTCCCAGGTGTCCTGGGGACCTTCGAGTGCGAGCGCCACGACGGGGCCACGGCTCATGAACTCGACGAGGTCGGCGTAGAAGCCTTTGCCGACGTGCTCTTCGTAGTGCCGGGCCAACGTGTCGGCATCGAGGGTGCGCAGATCCATCGCCACGACAGCGAGGCCCTTCGTCTCGAAACGGGCG
>JAYSLK010000488.1:0-21116 GCA_043725585.1 Actinomycetota bacterium | reverse complement strand
CTAGGAGTCCCCGAACGCGCCGCTCCGGGCAACGTCACGCGCACGAGACACGGCAGAGTGGTCGAGTGACCACATCGCGTGATGTTGTCACATCAGATGACGATTGTTGCGATGTGTTGACAAGATCGAGGAGTCGTTGTAACGTAACCGACACATAGCGATCGCAGCCCGCAGTAGTCCCTACAGGGACAACCCGTCGGCAGTGGTCGCCACCAAGATCTGGGGTACCACCTCTGGAGCTGGCCCGTCCGCCCGCTACCAGGTCCAGGAGTGGTACCCCGGTTTCGTTTTTCGGGCCATCGGGGAACGGCCGAGCCATCGGAGTTTCGCGCCGGAGTTTCTCGCTCGGAATCCTGAAGGTCGAGAGCCGTTGTGCCGATGACGTCACCGATGACGTTGTTCACCCGCGGTACCGCACCGAGCGGACCCAGCATTGCCCTGCCCCCTCCCGGTCACGGCCCGGCTCCACTGACCGCAGTCCAGCCGAGCACCCACGGCTTCTCGCCTGGTGTCTCTCCAGCCGACATCGAGGCGGCTGGAGCGCTCGGGCGAGCGGTCATCGACTCCATCGCCACCGTTGTCGTGGGTCGACACGACGTGGCCGAGGTCGCCGCCGCCTGTCTGCTCGCCAAGGGACACCTGTTGATCGAAGACATCCCGGGAGTCGGCAAGACGCTGCTCGCACAGGTGATCGCTGCCGCCGTCGGGGGCAGCTTCCACCGCATCCAGGGCACGGTCGATCTGCTGCCCGGCGACGTGACCGGCACACTCGTGCCCGACGGCGACGGTCTTCGGCTTCGGTTCCGGCCGGGTCCGATCTTCGCCAACGTCGTCGTGTTCGACGAACTGAACCGCACCAACCCGCGCACCCAATCGGCACTCCTGGAAGCGGCCGAAGAAGGCACGGTCAGCGTGGACGGCCGCAGCCACGAGCTTCCCGATCCGTTCTTGCTCGTCGCGACCCAGAACCCGATCGACATGGCCGGAACCTTTCGGCTCGGAGAAGGAGCGGTCGACCGCTTCGCCGCCGTCGTGTCGCCAGGTCGAGCAGACTTCGACGACGAGGTGGCCGTGATCTCGGGCCAACGTGGCCGGCGCCGACTCCACGAGGTACGGCCCGTCACGACCATCGAGGAATTGGTGCACGCTCGAGATGTGGTCGACCACGTCGTGGTCCCCCCTGCCGTGTCGCGGTGGATCGTCGAGTTGCTCGATGCGACTCGCCAACACCCGCGAGTCCGGCTGGGAGCATCGACACGCGGTGGCCTCGCCGTGGCCGGACTTGCCAAAGCGATCGCCGCGATGCGCGGCCGAGGGTTCGTGGTGCCCGACGACGTCGCCGCTGTCGTGGTTCCTGCACTCGCCCACCGCGTGTTGTTGGTCGACGGCGACGGCTCCATGGTGGCCGGCAGAGACGTGGTGACCGAGTGCGTGCACCAGGTGCGTCCGCCTTCGGCATGAGCAGCCGCTCGATGGACTCTGCGGCGACGCTCACGAGCCGCCAGGCAACGATGCCCACCCCCCGTGGCCCCGCCGCCGGCACCGGGTACCTCGTCTTCGCGTGGGTGGCCGCTCTCGGCATTGCCCGACTCACCGGCGCCGTGCCCGTGGTGATCCTCCTCGGGGGCGGATTCGTGACCGGACTGTTCGGCGTGGCCGACGGATGGTGGCGATTGTGTCGCATCTCGTCGGTGACCGCGACGATCGCAGCCGTGTCGGTCGACGTCGGTCATCGAGCGCCGATCATCATCCGGGCCGGACACGAACGCCGTCCGCGATCCGTGCACGTGAGCGTTCGCGATCGGGGCGCGCCGGTGGCCGACGGATGGCTGGTCGACGGTGAGCTGCAGTCGATCGCAACGCTCGACCGCCGAGGGCTGGTCGAAGCCCTCGACGTCGAGCTGTCGTCGGGCGGAGCGGCCGGCATCCTGTGGTGGCGACGCCGGTTCTGCGTGCCGATCGCACCGATCGTGGTGGCGCCGCGCTCCACCGGCCCTCGCGCACATGTCGACATCGACGAACGGTCGAACGGCCTCTCTGGCGATGCGCTCGCCACCGGACGCGCCACCGACGGCGACCTCGACGGTGTCCGCAGGTGGCGCGACGGAGACGCCGACCACGCGGTGCACTGGCCGACGTCGCTGCGGACCGGAGTGCTCTCGGTGTTCGATCATCGCCGCAGCAACGACTCCCGTTGGATCGTACGCGCCCTCGAGGTCGGCGCTGACGCAGATCGCGAGGCCCGCGACGCGGAAGCCGGGCGCGTGCGATGGACGCTCGACGAGGGGAGACGGCGGGGTGCCGTCGTGAGCGCTGCGGTCGGCCTCCGCGAACCGATCGATCTCCCCGACACGGCGTCGATCGCACGGTGGACCGCGACCTGTCTGCCGCACGCACCGCCGTCCCCGGTCAGCGGGTGGCGGCGGATCCGCATCACGCGGACGACGTCCGCGGAACCTGTCGACGTGCTCGGCACCCGAGCCCGTTGGCTCGTCGCCGTCAGCTCTGCGCTTGCGCTGACGATGCTGGCGGGGGCTCTCGGGTCATCGCCCGTGACGTTCGCGGCGTTGATCGGCGGCAGCCTGCTGACCGCGGCGATGACGACCGGAGGTACTGGTCGACGATCGCTGAAGATGCTGGTGCAGATGATCGTCGCGTCGTTCACGGTCGCCGGGCTGATCGCCATCACGGTGTCGGTCTCGAACGCAGAAGACCTGTTGTCGGTGATTCGTGGACCACTCCCGCAGGTGCTCATGCTGCTGGTGGTGCTGCACGGCTTCGAGTGCACGAGCCGTCGAGCTGCTCGAGCATCTGCCGCATTTTCCGCGGTGGTCGCGGCCTACGCCTCCGGTCAACGAATCGACCCCTGGTTGCCATGGTGGCTCGCCGCGTGGGGCATCACGTGGCTGTTCGCGGTGCGCGCCATCGGAGCGGCTCACGCACCAGCCGGCGGGCCATCGCGTCCGCGGCGCAGCCCTGTTCGACCGTCACCCCGTCGGCTGGCTGGATCGGTGGGCGCCGTCGCCGCTGGGGCGGTCGCGGCCATCGCGCTCTTGAGCGTGGTACCGATCCCCGACGGCCCGGCCAGACTCGGCCTCCCGTCGTCCATCGAGAGGATCCTCCCCGTGGCGACGTCGACGGGCATCGCCGGAGCCGACGGGGCCGACACCTCCTCCTCCGGTACTCGCGACGCCACCAGCAGGACGGGCAGCGTGGGAGGCTTCCCCGGCTTCGATCACACACTCGACACGTCGATGCGGGGCACCCTCGGCGACGAGGTGGTGATGCGGGTCCGAGCTCCTGAACCCGACTTCTGGCGCGGGCAGACCTTCGCCACCTTCGACGGCCGAGGGTGGACGGTGATCGCGGACCCGGGATTCCTGCAGGACGGCCCGGACATCCGGCTCGAGCCCACGTTCGGAGATGTCGATCGGTCGACGCTCGTCGACAGCACCGAGTTCATCCAGACGTTCTACGTGGAGGTCGATCAGCCGAACATCCTCTTCGGTGCCTATCGGCCCGAACGAGTGCTGTTCGACGGCAACCTGTTCGTACGTACAGACGGCGCACTGCGCACCGACCTGGTGCTCACCGAGGGTTCGATCTACACCGTCGTGTCAGAACGCCCACTCGTCACCGCCGAGGCCTTGGCGCGCCAGGGATCGGTGCCACAGCGACTCACCGATTCGGGCCGCGATGCGTTCGCCCTCTACCTCGAGACCCCGCCCTCGACGACGGAGCGCACCGTGCAACTCGCCGACGAGCTCGCGCAAGGTGCCACGAGCAGCTACGACGTGGTGCGACGGATGGAAGCCTGGATCCGCGACAACGTCCAGTACGACCTGCAAGCCCCGGTGCCGGCCGACGGCGTGGACGCCGTCGACGATCTCCTGTTCGGCTCGAGGCTGGGCTTCTGCGAACAGATTGCGACCGCGCTCGCCATCATGCTGCGGACCCAAGGCGTACCCGCCCGACTCGCCACCGGCTACGTGCCCGGCGATCGCGACCGCGTGACGGGCGTGTGGGAGGTGCGAGCACGCGATGCCCACGCCTGGGTGGAGGTGTGGTTCCCGGAAACGGGCTGGCAGGCGTTCGACCCGACCGCGGCGGTGCCACTGGCCGGCGTGTCGGTGCGCGCTTCGGTCGGTGGTGACATCCTCACCTCGGTGATCGGTGCGATCGAACAGCACGGGCGGACCGCCGCGGTCGTCGCGCTGTCCAGCCTTCTCCTGGTGATCGGCGTCGGCATTGCGGCACGCGTGCTCGCTGCCCGCCGATACCAGCGCCGCCGCGGTCGATGGGGAGTGCTGCAGGACCGGTGGCACGCGGCAGCGCAAAAACGGGGCATCGACGATGCGTGCTCCAACCCCGAGCTGGCTCGACGATGGTCGACCTCCATACCGCCACATGCCGACGTCGCCGCCCAGCTGGCCCACCAGCTCGACCGAGCTGCATTCGATCCACAGTGGATCGACGACGACGCGAGCTTCGAACGAGCACTCTCGCTCGTCGATGCTCTCGAACGACCTCGTTCACGCGCCGGCTGAAGCTGATCCGAGCGGAGCGATCAGGCCGACACGTCGCGGCGACCTTCGATCGCCCGGCCCAGCGTGAGCTCGTCGGCGTACTCCAGATCGCCGCCCACCGGCAGGCCGCTCGCGATGCGCGTCACCCTCACGCCGAACGGTTGCAGCATGCGGGCGAGATACATCGCGGTCACCTCGCCTTCGGTGTTCGGATTCGTGCACAGGATCACCTCGGTGATGCCTTCGGGCTCGATCCGGGTGAACAGCTCTTTGACCTTGAGCTGCTCCGGACCGATGCCGTCGAGAGGACTCATGGCGCCGAGGAGGACGTGGTACCGACCGCGGAACTCGCCGGTGCGTTCGATCGCGACGATGTCGCGCGCCTCTTCGACGACGCACACCGTGGACGAGTCGCGACGGTCGTCGGCGCAGATGGGGCAGAGCTCGGCATCGGCGATGTTCCAGCACCGCTCGCAGAAACGGACTCGCGCCTTCGCATCGGTGAGCGCGTGTGCCAATCGGGCGACATCGTCGGTCGGCACCTTGAGGAGGTGGAAGGCGATCCGCTGTGCCGACTTCGGACCGATGCCCGGCAACCTGCCCAACTCGTCGATCAGCACCTGCACCGGCATGGTGTAGGAAGCCATCAGTTGCGCTCGTCCATCAGCTCGGAGCCCGGAAACGCCTGAGCAAGCCGATCGATCGGCGAGACGACGGACGCAGGCGGCACATCGACCAGATCATCGAGGTCGATGTCTTCGTCGGCGGGCGGCGGACCGTCGGGGTGCAGCTCGACCACCGACGCTGTCGAGCTGGTCTCCAGCGGCGTAGCACCGCCACGCGATCCCTCTCGGCCGCCTCGCGCGGCTCGCCCGCTTGCGTCGCTGCGATCTCCGTGATCACGTCGATCGCCCAGGTGATCGTCGTGATCACCGTGTTCACCGTGTTCACCCTGATCGCCGTGGCGCAGCGAATCGGTGATCACTGCGACCCGAACCGGCGACCCGACGATCTCGGTGGCCACACGTTCCACCTCGGCGCGGTGATGCTCGCACTTCAGGCGGTGAGCATCGTTGGGCGCGGCCAGGGTGACCGCCCCGTCACGCACACCGAGCACCTTCGGCACCGAGTAGATCGCACGCACCAGCGGCTTGAGCACCGAGATGATCTCGGCCCAGCGGTCGAGTGCCCGTTCGGCGCCACCGCCCGGCGCGATCCCGCTCGCCACAGGATCAGCAACCGGTGCCGGCACAGCACCGGGCTCGTTGCCGGCAGTGCCCAGACGGGAGGTGGCCGAACCCGAGGTGGCCGAACCCGAGGTGGCCAGACCGGAGGCGCCCAGACCGGAGGTGCCCGGACCGGAGGTGCCCGGACCGGAGGTGGAGTCGGCCACGGCCAGGTGCGCACGGACGTCGCCGGGCGACGCCTTGGGAGAGGAAGGATCGGGGACCGCCACCAAGACAGAATCGGGCGCCGGGTCCGAGTCGGAGCCGGAGTCGGGGCCGGTGGCCGAGTCGTGGGCCGGGACCGAGGCAAGTGCGGGGCGCGGGGTGGGCGCAGTGGGGTCGCGCCGAGCGCGGGCACCGAGGGGCACCCGTCCGGTTGTGGGGTCGACGGGGGAGGCTGGCGGCGTCGCCGGTCGAGCCCCTCCGTCGGCGAGGGCGCGTTCGAGCCGATCGATTCGGTCCATCAGCGCGCCGATGTCGCCGGACGCCGCCTGGTGGGTGAGCTGGACGAGCGCGACCTCGAGCAGCAACCGTGGATCGGGTGAATGCCGCATCTCGACGAGGATCTCGCCCAGGCGTTCCATGGCCTTCACCAGCTTGCCCGCGCCGAGACGACGTGCCTGATCGGCCACGACCACGGCACGCGAGTCGGGCAGTGCTACCAGTTCGGGTGCCATCAACGACAAGAAGCAGTCACGGAGGTAACGGACGACGTCCTCGGTGAGCGAACGAGGATCGCGTCCCTGCTGCACGGCGAACGCGACCGCGGTGAGGGCCCGACCGGGATCGAGATCGACCAACGACTCGATGAACTCGTCGTACTGCACGACCTCGACGCCATCGCCGCCAGTGCTTGCCACCAGTTCGAGGGCACTCAGCGTGTCGCGTGCGGATCCGCCTCCCTGCTCGAGCACCGACATGAACGCTGCCTCGCTGACCTGGAGGCCGGCATCGTCAGCAACCCACCGGATGTGCTGCTCGAGTTCGTCCATCGGCAACAGATGGAACCGCAGATGCTGGGTTCGGCTGCGGATGGTGTCGCTGACCTTCTGCGGGTCGGTGGTGGCCAGCACGAAGACCACATGAGGTGGCGGCTCTTCGAGCGTCTTCAGCAAGGCGGCCTCGGCAGCTTTGGAGAGCATGTGCACCTCGTCGAGGATGTACACCTTGTGGCGCCCAGGTGTGCCGAGCGAGGCCTTCTCGATCAGGTCTCGCATCGCGTCGACACCGTTGTTGCTGGCGGCATCGAGCTCGTGCACATCGTAGCTGGTGCCGCGCTCGACGGCGATGCAGGAGTCGCATTCGCAGCAGGGCTCGCCTTCGGCCGGGCGTTCGCAGTTGAGCACCTTGGCGAGGATTCGGGCCGAGGTGGTCTTGCCGGTACCGCGCGGACCGGAGAACAGGTACGCCTGGCCTTCGCGCTGATGGATGACCGCGTTGCGCAGCGCCCGCACGATGTGCTCTTGTCCACGCACCTCGCTGAAGCGGCGGGGTCGGTAGCGACGGTAGAGCGCTTGGGTGGCCATCGACACGAGCCTACCCAAGCGACGCGCGAGGCCTCTCGGACAGCTCGATGGCACCCCTGGATGGCACCCTGGTGGCACTCGTGGTGGCGCCTGCGTTCCGCCCGTGGAGACGCCGGTGTGCCGCCGGTGGGTGAGGTGGCCACGTCGCAACGCGCGATCACCGCGCACGATGAGAGCACCTTCTACGATCGGGGACGGATCGACCAGGGAGGACCATCATGCGCACGCGCTCGATCACATCCGTAGTGGCTGTTGTCTCTTTGTTGCTCGCCGCATGCGGGGGCGATGGAGGCGACGCACTCTCGGAGGACGACTTCCTCAATTCGTTGACCGACCTCTGCAGCGACGTGCAGAGAGACCTCGAACGACTGGATCCACCGGCCGATCCTGCGGATGCATCGACGTTCGCCGACGATGCCCTCGCGGTGTACAACGACGCGATTGCGAAGCTGCAGGACATCTCGGCACCCGACAGCCTCAGCAAGGACTATGGCGATTTCCTCGACAACATCGAAGATCAGATCAAGCGCTTCGAAGACCTGAGTGACGCCAAGGGCAGCGACGAGGTGACCAATGCCTTCGACAAGTTGCTCGCGCTCGTCGACGAGCAGTCCCAGATCGCTCGTGACCTCGACGCCCCCGACTGCGACCCGAACGACGGCGACGACACCACGACCACGGTGGCCGAGACCGCTCCCGCCACCACTCCCCTCACCACACCGCCCACTGCGCCACCGATCACGCTGCCCATCACGGTGGCGCCGGTCACCACACCCGAGACAGTGCCGGCCACAGAACAACCGGCGGCCACGAAGTTCACGGTGGTCGACCTCACCACGATCTTCATCGCGCCCGACGGGTTCTACCTCGTCCCGACGACGCCGACCGATGCCACGCTCGAGCTGATCGCCTCGAAACCCGAACTGAACGAGAAGCTGCTCGAGATCGGCGTCGCCACCCTGATGGATTCGAGCGACAACACAGCCGTCGCCGACATCTGGGTGGGAGTGTCGCGCACCGACAGCATGCCGGCCGACTGGAAGACGCTCGACTGCCCCGACGGTGGAGACCTGCGCACCTCGGCCAACGGCCTCCCCGGGATCATCTGCTTCGGGGCTGCCGACTCGCCCGTCTGGGAGATCTTCACCGCCACCGTCAACGACGTGGGCATCTCGGTGTACACCTTGGTGTCAGACGTGCCCGGCGACCTGGTGGCCGACGCGTTCCTGGCTGCGAACCCCTGAGCCGGGGCGTACGCCACGACGGCGGCGAGCCCCCGGCCGCCTACCGACCCGAGTAGCGTTGGCCCACCGCTGCCATGGGTCCCGTCAACTCGTCCACCTCTCGCGCTCGCCGCCTCGCCACCTGGCTGCTGCTGACGCTCGCTACCGTCGCCGCGCTCGGTGCCGTCACCTCCCTCGGCGCGCCCGTCGCTCACGCCGAGAACTCCCTGGTGAGCTCCAGCCCGGCGAACAACGACACGCTCGCCGCCTCACCGACGTCGGTCACGTTCACCTTCGCCGAGCAACTCGGCCCGACGAACGTCGTGAGCGCGACCTGCAACGGCGAGGTGTTCCCGGTGGGCGAGCCCAGCGTGGGCGCGGACCGGTTGACGGCCACGGTGCCCGTGCCGAATCCGTTCCCCAGGGGCACGTGCAACGTGGTGATGAGCGTCACGTCGCCCGACAGCCTCCCCAACGGAGCGGTGGGGATCACGTTCACGCTCACCGCCGATGCGGCCGTCGTCATCGCGCCATCGATCCCGGAGTCACCGTCGGCGGCGACCAACGACGTGGCCGTGCCGAGCGATGCTGTCGACCCCGCCGCCGGAACCGAGGCCGACGAGACCGACACCGTCGGCGGCCCGCTCGGACTTGCCCGGTTGGTCGCGGCACTGTCGCTCGCCGTGCTGTTCGGTTCGTTCGTGCTGATCGTCGTCGCATGGCCTGAGGGCGTCGAGTACATCCTCACGGTCCGATTCCTCCGCACCGCGTGGGCGGTCGCGATCTTTTCGTCGGTGTGCGTGGCCGTCCTGCTCACCGCGCAGACGACCGGCTCGTCCGTCGGTGCCTCGCTCAGCCCCACGTCGTGGATCGACCTCAAGGACTCCGCACCAGGCCTTGCCGCATTGGCGCGTGTGGCCCTCGCCGCGGCCTGCGGATGGGTGGTCGTGCGCCCCGAACGGTGCCTCGACCCACAGTCGCAGTTGATGGCGCTCGGCATCCCGGCGCTCGCGGTGGCGACGTTCGGCTTCAGCCGATCGGGCGGCGATCTGGCGCTCGTCGGCTACGCCGCAGGCATGCTGCACGCGCTCGCGATGGCGGTGTGGTTCGGTGGGCTCGTCCTGCTCACGCGAGTCGTCCTGGCCGGTTCCGGTGAGGACGACCTTGTGCATGCCGTGCGTGGATTCAGCCGCCTCTCCACCCCGGCGCTCCTCGTCACGATCGTCTCCGGCGTGATCCAGGCCTGGCGCCTCGATCGCGGCGCGTTGTTCGACACCTCTCATGGGCGGGTCCTGCTGGTGAAGGCGCTCGTCGTGATTGCGATGGTGGTGGTGGGCCTCGCCTCTCGCCAGTTCGTGTCCACGCGTCTCCGCAAGGCCGATTCGATGACTGCGCCGATGGCCTCTCGGCTGCGGCGCGCCACCGGCGTCGAAGCTGCGGGCGGCTTCGTCGTGCTGCTGCTCACCGCCTGGATGTTGTCGTTCACCCCTGCTGGTCTGATCGACACCGGCGACGGCATCGACTACGCCTACGATCAAGGTCGCTTCGTGCTCGAAGACGCCGGCGCTGACGTCACGGTGTTCCTCACCGGAGGCGTCGGGCCCAATGGCGTTCGTGTCGAGGTGGCCTCACCTGAGTCAGGGCTCACCGCGGTCACGGTGACCTTCCGGCCGCCCGACGACACCCTGGCTCCGACGGTGATCCTCACGTTGCCTCCGGCGCTCGCCGGTACAGGAGCCGCAGTGCTCCCGGCCGCCGAAGGCGTGCCGCTGTTGATGGCCGGAGTGTGGACGCTCGAGCTGTCCGTCACGACGGTCACCGGCACGCAAACGCTGCAGAAGACCTTCAACCTCGAGTGAATCAGCCCTCGAGTGAATCAGCCCTCGAATGAACCAACCCTCGATGGCGGCCCTCAGCCGCCGGCCACCATCGAACGGAAGGGCACCGGATCGGCGACGTCGAGCTGGTCGTAACGGCAGCTCGCCGGCTCGCGGTCGGGTCGCCATCGCAGGAACGACGAACCGTGGCGAAAGCGACCGTTCTCGAGCTGCCCGAAGGTCACCTCGGCCACCCGCTCGCACCGGATCGGCACCCAGGACAGATCCTTACCAGCGTTCCAACGGCTCTGTGCCCCTGGCAGGCGCCCGCCCGCATGCGCCTGTGCCTCGGCCCAATCGCGCCAGGGATGGCCCTCGAGGGCGCCATCGAGCAGCGGTGCCAACTCGTCGAGCAGCTCCGTCCTTCGCTTCACGCTGAAGCTCGCGCAGACCCCGACGTGGTGCAGCCGGCCATCGGCATCGTGCAGACCGAGGAGCAGTGAACCGACGCCGTTGCCGTCTTTGTGGATTCGATAGCCGGCCACCACGCAGTCCGCGGTACGAAGGTGCTTCACCTTCACGAGCGTGCGCTTGTCGGGGGTGTACGGATCGTCGAGCCGCTTGGCCACGACACCGTCGAGACCGGCGCCTTCGAATTCGACGAACCAGTGCTGGGCGACGGCGGGGTCGGTGGTGCTCGGGCACAGGTGCACCTGGCGGCCCGCACCCGCGAGTGCGGCAACGAGCAGCGCATGGCGTTCGCGCAGCGGCGCGTCCATCAACGAGCGGTCGTCGAGAGCGAGCAGATCGAAGACGACGAACGAGGCCGGCGTCTCGGCGGCCAGCCGACGCACCCGCGATGCAGCGGGATGGATGCGCTGCAAGAGCGCATCGAAGTCGAGGCCGCGATCGTGAGCGTCGGGCACCACGATCTCACCATCGACCACGCATCGCTCGGGCAGCTGCTCGAGCAAGGGTGCCAGCAACTCGGGGAAGTAGCGGGTGAAGGGTCGCTCGTTGCGACTGGCCAGCTCGATCGACTCGCCGTCGCGAAACACGATGCACCGGAATCCGTCCCACTTCGGTTCGTAGTGCCACTCGCCGGCCGTGCCGGGTGCCGACACGGGGATCGTCGTCGACGCCTTGGCCAGCATCGGAGCGATCGGCGTTTCGAGCGGCAGCGTCATCACCGAAGCCTGCCACCTCCTCCTCCGCCACCTCCACCTCCACGAACGAACGCCCGCGATGAGAGATGAGTGCGCCACCGGCACTCATCTCTCATCGCGGTTGGGCGCGTTTTCTGGAATGCGCAGGGCTGTGGGGGTGGCAACTAGCGTGGCCCGTTGTGAGTGACCCCATGATCGACAAGCTCGAGGACCTCCGCCAGCGACGTGAGCAGGCCCGCCATGCCGGCTCGCCGCGCTCGGTGGAGCGCCAGCACGAAAAGGGCAAGATGCTCGCTCGTGAGCGCATCGACTACTTCCTCGACCCCGGCAGCTTCAACGAGCTCGACATGCTGGCCCGCCACCGGGCCCAGGCATCGGGCCTCGAAGAGCGCCCGTACACCGACGGCGTGATCACCGGGTGGGGCACCGTCGACGGCCGCAAGGTCTTCGTGTTCAGCCAGGACTTCACCGTTTTCGGAGGCGCGCTGGGTGAGGTGTTCGCCGAGAAGATCCACAAGCTGATGGATCTCGCGCTGAAGGTCGGCGCGCCGGTGGTCGGCCTGAACGACGGCGCCGGGGCCCGCATCCAGGAAGGCGTTGTCAGCCTCGCCAGCTACGGCGGGATCTTCTATCGCAACGTGCTCTCGAGCGGCGTGGTTCCGCAGATCTCGGTCATCCTCGGCCCGTGCGCGGGAGGTGCCGTGTACAGCCCGGCCATGACCGACTTCATCTTCATGGTGCGCGAGAGCAGCCACATGTTCATCACCGGACCCGATGTGGTGAAGACGGTGACCGGTGAAGAGGTGACCCTCGAGGAGTTGGGCGGCGCCATGAGCCATGCCTCCAAGAGTGGCGTGGCCACCTTCGTCAGCGCCGACGAGAAAGCATGCCTCGACGACGTCCGGTTCCTGCTGAGCTTCCTGCCGGCGAACAACCTGGAGGAGCCGCCGCACGTCGAGACGGGCGACGATCCGGATCGTCTGTGTCCGGAGCTGCAGACGATCCTGCCCCCATCGCCCAACCAGCCGTACGACATGAAGAAGGTCATCGCATCGGTCGTCGACGATGGTGAGTACTTCGAGTACTTCGCTCACTGGGCCAAGAGCATCACGTGCGGCTTCAGTCGCATCGACGGTCATCCGGTCGGCATCGTCGGCAACCAGCCGATGATGCTCGCCGGGGTGCTCGACATCGAATCGAGCGAGAAGGCGGCTCGCTTCGTGCGCACCTGCGATGCCTTCAACATCCCGCTGCTCACCTTCGTCGACGTGCCCGGTTTCCTGCCCGGCGTCGACCAGGAGTACGGCGGCATCATCCGCCACGGCGCCAAGCTCCTCTACGCCTACTGCGAGGCCACCGTGCCACGCATCCAGATCATCACCCGCAAGGCCTACGGCGGCGCGTACGTGGTGATGAACTCGAAGTCGATAGGCGCCGACCTCGCCTATGCATGGCCCACCGCCGAGCTGGCGGTGATGGGTCCCCAGGGTGCGGTCGAGATCGTCTACCGCCGCGAACTGCAGCAGGCCGCCGACCCCGTGTCGCGCCGTGCCGAACTGGTCGCCGAGTACACCGAGAAGTACGCCAACCCGTACAACGCGGCCGAGCGGGGCTACGTCGACGACGTGATCGATCCGGCCGAGACCCGGCAGAAGATCGTCGCCGGCTTCCGCATGCTGAAGAGCAAGCGTGAGGAACTGCCGCGCCGCAAGCACGGCAACGTGCCGTTGTGAGCGATCACCTGCCGGGGATCTCCCCGGCTCACACCGAGGAGGAGGCCGTCGCGATCGTCGCGGCGATGGAGGCCCTGTGGCCGCGCCCGGTGATCGCCGCCGAGGAGGTCCGCCGCCGGGAGAGCACCTGGCGCTTCAGCGGTCGCTGGTGGGCCAAGCCCCTCCCGGCTCGCCGCGACCGCCCCTTCCACTGACCGGGCGCGGCGTCGGAAACCCGGCGTTGCCGCGAGGAGCGGCGATCCACTAACCCACCGTCGTCCCGCGGGTACGGTCGCGCCCATGAGCATGCCTCCGCCTCCGCCTCCGCCGCCGCCCGGTGCCGTTCCTCCGCCTCCCCCACCGCCCGGTTTCCAGCCCTACCCCGCCACCACCTACGCCGCTGGGCCCGAGTACGCCGGATTCGGCGGTCGCTTGATCGGCAACTTTCTCGACGGGATCTTGTACGGGATCGTCTCGCTCGTCTTCGTCGTCCCTGCCATCGTGATGCTGCGCATCGCACTCGACGACTGCTACTCGATCAACGACGAGATCTCCTGCCCCGAGGGCGCGCTCAATGGGGGAGCGCTCGCCGCGGCCATCGCACTCTGGATCGCTGCCGTCGTGGTCGTCGCGGTGCTGTACGTCCGAGCGCTCGGCCGGACGGGCCAGACCTGGGGGCGGAAGATCGCCGGGGTGAAGGTGGTCTCGAAGGAGACCGGCCAGCCGATCGGCATCGGCCGGGCCATCGGCCGCTACCTGTTCGCAAGTTTCATCTCGGGCAGTGTCTGCCTGCTCGGCTACCTCTGGATGCTGTGGGACAAGGACAAGCAGACCTGGCACGACAAGGTCGTCGGGTCGATCGTCGTCAAGGCCTGATCGCCGGGGACGAGCCTCCACGGGCACCGATCCGGCGCTACCGTTCGGCCGCGTGGACATCACCACCGTCGCCGATGATCTGATCGTTGCCCACGACGGCCTCGCCGTGCACCGCCTCGAGCACCTCGAACCCGGCTCGGTGCACGATGTGGATGGTGTGCCGGTGCGCACGCTCGTCCGACCGGATGGCGAGCTGCTGTGTCGGTTCGCCACGGCCAACGACGTCCACTTCGGCGAGGAAGAGGCCGGCCGCATCGACGACGACCCGGGTGGCCCGATCCAGCGCACCGGGCTCGACGAGGAGCCCTACCCGGAGACGATGAACCGCGCCGCGGTCGCCGAGATCGACGAGATCGAGCCGCTCGCGGTGTTCGTGAAGGGCGACCTGTCCGTCGACGGCCGACCGGAGGAGTGGGCAGCCTTCGAGGCCTGCTACCGCAACGTCTTCGGCAACCGCCTGCACGTCGCGCGCGGCAATCACGATGCGTACCAGGGGCAGGTGGCGTACTCCGGCGACCACTGGGTCGAGCTGCCTGGTGTCGCGGTCGCGCTCATGGACACGGTGATCCCCGAGCGCACCACGGGCAGGCTCAGCACCGACCAACTCGAGTGGCTCGACGCCCACGCGGCCCTGGCGCGCACGCCCGTCGTGGTGATGGGTCATCACCAGCAATGGATCGGCACCGGCTCCGCACATCGTTCGAACGACTACTTCGGGCTGCACCCCGACTCGAGCGATGCGCTCACCGCAGTGATCGAGCGGCGTCGATCGATCATCGCCTACACCGCCGGACACACACATCGTCACCGCCGCCGCACGCTCGAAGGGGGCGTGCCGTCGATCGAGATCGGATGTGTGAAGGACTTCCCGGGCACGTGGGCGGAGTATCGGGTGTACGAAGGCGGGCTGATGCAGGTGGTGCACCGCGTGTCGTCGCTCGCGGCCCTCGGGTGGAGCGAGCGGTGCCGCCACCTCTACTCGGACTTCGGCATCGACTACGAGACCTACGCGCTCGGTCGGCTCGAGGATCGCTGCTTCACCATCGAACTGCGTTCGTAGCCCGTCCACCGGAGGCCGCCCTGCGGCAGTGCGCACGGCCGCAGCGGACCCCGGCTGGCAGAGTGGTGTCGTGAGCGATCCAGCCGCCTCCCCCGCACCCGCCAGCCCACCGCTCGGCGGTCTGCGCGTCCTCGATCTGTCGACCGTGCTCGCCGGTCCCAACGCAGCCCGCTACCTCGCCGACTTCGGTGCCGACGTGATCAAGGTGGAGCGACCCGGCACCGGCGACAGCCTGCGCAACATGGCATGGCGAGACCCACGCGACGGCACTGGGCTGTGGTGGAAGCTGGTGAACCGCAACAAGCGCACGTTGGCGCTCGACCTGAAAGACCCCGCCGACCGCGAGCTGTTCCTGCACCTCGTCGACGATGCGCACGTCGTGATCGAGAACTTCCGCCCTGGCACCCTCGAACGACTGGGTCTCGGTCCGGACGAGTTGCTGGCTCGGAACCCGACGCTGGTGCTGACGCGGGTCACCGGCTTCGGCCAGGACGGTCCGTACTCGGGGCGCCCGGGGTTCGCCACCATCGCCGAGGTCATGTCCGGGCTGTCGGCCATCAGCGGTGAACCCGACGGGCAACCCCTGCTGCCCGCGATCGCGCTCACCGACGAGGTGACCGGGGTGGTCGCTGCGTTCGCCACGATGGTGGCGCTCCACAGCGGTCGCGGTCAGGTGGTGGACGTGAGCCTGCTCGAAAGCCTGTTCCAACTGATGGGCCCGCTCATCTCGCTCTTCCGGCTCACCGGCGAGCAGCAACCGAGGCTGGGAACGGGCCTGCCGTACACGGTGCCTCGCGGCACGTACCGTTGCAGCGATGGCAGGTGGGTCGGCCTGTCGGCGAGCGCCGACAGCGTGGCCGCCCGGGTGAATCAGGTGCTCGGCGTGCACGACGATCCTCGCTTCACCACCTTCGCCGGGAGGATGGAGCATCGCAGCGCGCTCGAGAGCGTGATGATCGATTGGTGTGCGGCGCGCCCTCAGGCCGAGGTCCTGCAGGCCTTCTCCGACGCAGAGGCCGCGATCGGACCGGTGCTCGACATGGCCGACATCTCGGCTGACCCGCACTACGCAGCCCGCGAGGCGATCGTCGAGGTGGGCGGCCTACCGATGCAGGGTCTGATCGCAAAGCTGAGCGCCACGCCCGGCGTGCTCCGCTGGCACGGCCGAACCCTCGACGCCGACGGCGCCGACATCCGAGCACACGGTTGGGGCTGACCGTCACCGGCAGACAAGCTCCCGAAAACGCAAACTGGTCGCGGCCTGCTGCAGGAACCGCAGCAGGACGCGACCAGCACGCCCTGGATCAGTTGCCGTCGCCGTCGCTGTCGCCGGGGATGATCTTCTCGATCTTGTCGGTGACGCTGTCGGGCAGCTTGTCGCCGATCTTTTCGACCAGATCCTCGGCCTTGTCCTTGACCTTGTCGGCCAGGCCCTTGGCCTTGTCGAGAAACTCGCTCATGGGAACTCCTTGGTGGTTGACGAGTGTCCTGACTGGGGGGACACGCGGGAAAGTTGACGCCTCGGTCGATCGAAGTGTCGCGAGGATCTTGCCACCATCTGCAGCGGTCATCGAACGGCCCTCGATCCGGTGGTCGGACCGCGCCTTGGCCAGCTGTCAGGCAGACAAGCCGATCGGGCACGACACACCTGTGCCACCCAGGCCGCAGTAGCCGTTGGGGTTCTTCCCCAGGTACTGCTGGTGGTACGGCTCGGCGTAGTAGAACGGGCCTGCCTGATCGAGCGGTTTGATCTCGGTGGTGATCTCGCCGAAGCGAGCCGCGGCGAGCCGCTCCTGGAACATCGCCTTGCTGGCGATCACGGCCTCCATCTGGGCGGGCGTCGTGGTGTAGATCGCGCTGCGGTACTGGGATCCGATGTCGTTGCCCTGACGGTTGCCCTGGGTGGGGTCGTGACTCTCCCAGAACAGCCTGAGCAAGCTCTCGAAGGTCACCTGGGCCGGGTCGAAGACCACCAGAACGGCTTCGGTGTGGCCGGTGCGGGCGGTGCAGGTCTCTTCGTAGGTGGGGTTCGGCGTAAAGCCACCCGCGTAGCCGACGGCGGTGCTGAACACCCCGGGCGTCTGCCAGAACTTGCGCTCGGCACCCCAGAAGCAGCCCATCGCGAACACGGCGGACTCGTAGCCGTCGGGCCACGGGCCGACGAGGGGCGTGCCGTTGATCAGGTGGGCTGCAGGAATCGGCATCGTCTGGTCGGTGCGACCCGGAAGTGCCTCGGACGGGTCGATCATCTGGGTCTTGCTCTTGCCGAACATCTCGTGTCCTCTCGTGCTTCCCGCAACGCCGATCGCGGCGTCCGCAGGGTGTGAGTGCAGGCTACGGCTGCCTAGATTCGAGCGCTATGAACATCCGCGAAACGTCCGCGAACGATCTCGGCGCGGCGCTTGCACTGAACAACGCGAACGTGCCGGAACTCAACGAGCTCGACGACGCCGAGATCGCCCGGCTGGTGACGATCAGCCACGTGGCACTCACCGCCGATGTCGACGGGGAGTTCGCCGGATTCTGCATCGTGTTCGCTCCTGGAGCCGACTACGCCAGCTTGAACTACCAGTGGTTCAGCCGCACCTACGACGACTTCGTGTATCTCGACCGCATCGCCGTGCACCCGTCGTTTCGCCGGTACGGGATCGGGCGGGCCTTCTACCGCGAGCTCGTCGAGCGCCTGACCGGTCGGTTTCCGTTGCTGACGTGCGAGGTGAACGTGCGGCCTCGCAACGACGCTTCGCTCGACTTCCACCACTCCATCGGCTTTCGCGAGGTCGCCCAGCAAGACACCGACGGCGGCGCGAAGACCGTCAGCCTCCTGGCGTTGCCCCTCGCCTCGGCCCCCAGTGCCTCACTCGACCCAGGCTGATCAACGGCGAACGGTGGGTTCGGTCGACAGATGGAGACCGATGCGGTGCAACCGTTCGATCGTCGCACTCGTTCGAGGCCCGTCGACGAGCAGTGAGCTCTCGGTGATCTCCATCGTCAGCTTGTCCGCCGGCACACCGAGCTGCTCGAGTCGCCGTTCGATCCGATCGGCCAGCAGCTCGTCGAACAGGTCTTGCGTCAACAGGTTCAGCGCAAGTCCGATCTCGTGGCCGATGTGGTGGAGGCGAGACAGCGCGGCGATCCCCGATGCGATCACGTGATCGGTCAGCGACCCGATCAGACCGCACATCGCTCCAGGTCGGGTCGTTGACGCTCGTCGGCAGACCGATGACCGGCGTCGCGTGGGAAGCACTGCCGACGATGTTGCCGGCGTCGTCGAAGAGCACGATCGACGCGTCGCGAGCGTGCAACAGATCTGCCGTCGCAACGATGGCGCCGTCGATCATCTGCTGCAGGTCGACCACGGCGGCGATCCCCGCAGCGAACCCGTGCACCGCTTCGAGGTCGACGAATCTCACGCGGAGCTTGCCGAACTCACGCATGAGCACCCACATCGCTGTGATCGGGACGAGCGCGAGCGGGGTGGGCCACGGTGACACCCGTGCCGGCGTGATCGTGAGGCCGGCCAGCAGCCCGCTGAGTGTGGGAACCCACAGCGAGGGTCCCAGGTTGTCGCGAACTCTCTGGACGAACCCTCCGGCGAACTGAGCGATCGCCACGTGGACGAGGAGCGCTCCGACCATCGACATCACAGCGGTCGCCACCGCGACGGCGACGATCAGCACGCCGGCGCCATCACCGAACACGGTGCGCAGCCACCGGACGACGAACCATGCGAGCGCGACATCGGCCGTGTACACACAGGCGTTGAACACGACCTTGTGAAACGCGGGCGCGCGATGCGCGACGGTCAATGACCCGACCGGCCGATGGCGCATCCGCTCGCTGCCAACCGGATCGTCACGGTTACCTCACAGTTCGCTCACAACTGACCCGCACGATTCGGTCGTTGCACAGATCCGACCGCACACCGGTCGCCCAGGAAAGGAACCCCCCATGAACCTCACCCGTACCGCCGGTTCGTTCGCATTGGCCACCGTGCTCTCGATCGGTGCGCTCGGAGGCATCGCGAGCGCCCAGGACAACTCCACCCCGTCATCGGGCAGCGAGCGCAGCGGGCGCATCTGCCAGAACGCCGACCGCATCGAGTCGGCCCTGACCAACCGCATCGCCAGGATCGAGGAGCGTCTCGGCAAACTCGCCCAAGCGCGCCAGCGAGCCGAGGAGGCCGGCAAGGACCAGGTGGTCGCACGCATCGACGCCGCGACCACCAAGGCAGGAGAACACATGGCCAAGGCGCAAGGGCGGCTCGCCCAGTTCAGCGAGTGGGTCGGCGCGAACTGCGCCGTCGGCTGACGCGGAACCGGTGTCGACCAACGCTCGTCGCGTGACTGCGGGTGCATCGACCGCTCGACCGCTCGACCGTGGCCGCGACCGCGGCCACGGTCGTGGTCGACCGTCTACGATCCTCGGCATGCGCATTGCCGCCGTACAGCACGACATCGTCTGGAACGACCGCGACGCGAACTTCGAACGACTGGCGCCACGCATCCGTGGAGCGGCGGCGTCGGGCGCTCGGCTCGTGCTGCTCAGCGAGACGTTCTCCACGGGCTTCGCCGTCGACACCGACGACCTCGCCGAACCAGAGGGTGGGCCGTCGGCGCAGTTCCTGACCGCACAGGCCCAGCAACACGACGTGTGGGTGGGCGGCAGCTGCCCCGAGCTCGGCGACGACGGCGATCCACGCCCCTACAACTCCTTCGTCCTGGCCGGACCCGACGGCACCGTGCACCGCTATCGCAAGATCCATCCGTTCGGGTTCGGCGGCGAGGACAAGCACTTCCGGGCAGGCGATCAGTTCCGGACCATCGAGATCGACGGTGTGCGCATCAGCATGTTCGTCTGCTACGACCTCCGCTTCGCCGACGAGTTCTGGCACCTCGCCCACGACACCGATGTGTACCTGGTGCCCGCCAACTGGCCCGAGCCGAGGCGCACCCATTGGATGTCGTTGCTGCAGGCGAGAGCGATCGAGAACCTCGCCTACGTCGTGGGCTGCAATCGGGTGGGAACCGGTGGCGGCCTCCCCTATGTGGGCGACAGCAGGATCGTCGATCCTCTGGGTGAGATGCTCGCGACGGGCGCCGTGGGCGAGACCGTCCTGATCGCCGACGTCGATCCCGCCCACGTGGCCGCCACGCGCCACCGCTTCGGGTTCCTCGACGACCGCCGCTGATCGGCCCCTGCTGATCGGCCGTCAGGGATCGGCCGTCAGGGATCGACCGTCACGGGGCGAGCGTGGCGAGCCTGGTTGCTGCCTCGTCGAGCACCTCGGGGCGTTTGCAGAACGCGAAGCGCACCAGATGCCGGCCCTCGTGGCGATTGGCGTAGAACACCTCGTTGGGAATCGCGACGACGCCGCAACGGTGCGGCAGTTCGCGGCAGAAGGCCATGCCGTCGCCGTCGGGGCGCAGCGATCGGATGTCGACCGTGACGAAGTAGGTGCCGCTCGTCGGGTACACCTCGAAACCGGCCTGCACCAGACCCGGCACCAACCGGTCGCGCTTGGACTGCATCTCGGTGGACAGCCCGTGGAAGAAGCCATCCCCGAGCATCAGCCCCGCGGCGATGCCCACCTGGAACGGACCGCCGTTGACGTAGGTGAGGAACTGCTTCGCGGTGCGGGCCGCAGTGACGAGCGCAGCCGAGCCGCACAGCCACCCGATCTTCCAGCCGGTGGTGTTGAAGGTCTTGCCGCCGCTCGAGATGCACAGCGTGCGCTCGCGCATGCCGGGCAGGGCCGCCATCGCGAGGTGCTCGACGCCATCGAACAGCAGGTGCTCGTACACCTCGTCGGTGATCACGATCAGGTCGTGTTCGATCGCCAGGTCCGCGATCGACTGCATCTCCGCTCGATCGAACACCTTGCCCGTCGGGTTGTGCGGCGTGTTGATCAGCATCAGCTTGGTCTTGGGCGTGATCGCGGCTCGCAGCTCGTCGATGTCGAAACCGTACGAGGGCGGGCGCAG
>JAYSLK010000487.1:0-5818 GCA_043725585.1 Actinomycetota bacterium | reverse complement strand
GATGATCGTCACCGAGGCGCTGCGGGTCACCAACACCGAGGAGAGCTACGACATCGACGCCACCATCCATGGTGGCGGCGTCAGCGGTCAGGCCGGCGCGATGCGCATGGCGATCGCTCGTGCGTTGGTCGAGCTCGATCCCGAGTCGCGTCCTGCGCTCAAGAAGGCCGGCCTCCTCACGCGCGACCCGCGCAAGAAGGAAAGCAAGAAGTACGGCCTCGTCAAGGCGCGTAAGGCCAAGCAGTACACCAAGCGCTGATCCAGCGCTCGGCCTGACTGCTGGACCTGCCCGAGGCACGCATGCTGCGCTTCGGAACCGATGGTGTCCGCGCTCGCGCGTTCACCGAACTCACCCCTGAGTACGTCGCACGGTTGGGTCGCGCTGCGGCCACCGTCCTCGGCGACGGCACGTGGCTGTTCGCCCGCGACACTCGCGAGTCGGGCCCACGCCTGGCGTCGGCCCTCGCCGCCGGTCTGAGTTCTGGCGCGGTCGACCTCGGCGTGATCCCCACGCCCGCGCTGGCGTACTGGTCGCAGCGGCTCGGGGTGCCAGCGGCGATGATCACGGCCTCGCACAATCCATGGCACGACAACGGCGTCAAGATCTTCGCCGCGGGCGGCACCAAGCTCCCCGACGACGTCGAACGGTCGATCGAGCGCGAGCTCGAAGCAACCCAGCACGCCCCGATCAACGTGCCCAGCCAGTTCGACACCACCAGCACGAATGCCGCCGACGACTACCTCGCGCACCTGATCGACGGCATGTCATCGCTCGACGAACTGCACGTGGTGCTCGATTGCGCCAATGGAGCGATGAGCGCAGTGGCGCCCGTGGCGTTCGAGCGGCTCGGCGCTCGGTTGACCGTGATCCACGCCCAGCCCGACGGTCGGAACATCAACGACCGTTGCGGCGCCACCGCACCGGCGTCGCTCGCCGAGACGGTCGTCGCCGAACGGGCGAGCTTCGGCCTGGCGTTCGATGGTGATGGCGATCGCGTGATCGCGGTCGACCACCTCGGCAAGGTGATCGACGGTGACCGGTTGATCGCGCTTGCAGCGCTGCAGCTCCGCGAAGAGGGCCACCTCGTCGACGACACCGTCGTCGTCACCGTGATGACCAATCTCGGCTTCCGCCGGGCGATGGAGCACGTGGGCATCCATGTGATCGAGACCGCTGTGGGCGATCGCTACGTCCTGGAAGCGCTGGACGCGGGCGGCTATGCCGTCGGCGGCGAGCAGAGCGGCCACATCATCTATCGCCGGCTCGCAACCACCGGCGACGGGCTGCTGGCCGGGTTGCGCCTCGCCGAGCACGTGGTGCGGCGAGGCCGTCCTCTCACAGAACTGGCCAGCGCTGTGATGACCAGCTATCCACAGGTACTGGTGAACGTTCGCGTGTCCGAACGCCATCCCCACGTCGCCGAAGAGCTCGCAGCAGAGATCGCCGACGGCGAGGCCCGCCTCGCCGGCGAAGGGCGGATCCTCGTTCGCGCAAGCGGCACTGAACCACTGGTGCGGGTGATGGTGGAGGCCGCCACGCTCGAAATGGCGCAGCGCACCGCTGACGACTTGGCGGCGATCGTCCGCGATCGCTTCGCCAGCGTCGACTGACGACCGAGCGAGGTCTGGGCGACGTCTGGGCATTCAGGGCCGACCGTCATCGACGCGAGCCCGCTTCGTGGCGATCTTCCGCGAACCTTGAGAGTTCGCTGACGAACATGTGACGGGACAGGCACGGAGCGTGTCGGTACCCTGTCGTTCTTATGTGCGGCATCATTGCGGTCCTCAGTCGCCCCTCCACCCGACCTGTTCCGGCGGCATCCGATCTGTTTGACCTCCTCGACCGTGCGATCGCCGATCCGACGATGATCGGTGCAGCACGCCTGACGTCTGCATGCGACCAACTGCTCCACGGCGTGCCGGGCGTGTGCGCGCTCGTCGGCCGCCACGAGCTGCTCGCGGCCATGAACGCCAAGCTCGATCAGCTCGATGCTCGCGCGACGGAGTACGAGCAATGGATCGAGTCGTCGACCGACCTGACCGTCGAGCAGATCGAGCAGGCCAACATCGAGATGATCGCCCTGCGCGACGCGACCTGGGCTGTCCGCCAGGATCGTCTGCGGACAGCCCGTGAGGTCGACGCACTCGCTGGCCGCGACGCTGGACGCGCGGCGATCGCTGCGTACCTCTCGGTGCAGCAGGCGCTGTCGGCGCTCGATCGCCTCGAGGTGCGTGGCCGCGACTCGGCCGGCGTGCACCTGTTCGTCTGGGACCACGGTCTGTCGGTCGCCGATCCCGCGGTGCAGTCTCTGCTCGCGCAGCGCACGTCCGATCCGTTGTTCCAGACTGGATCGGTTCGCGTGGCCGGCGCCTGTCTCAGCTTCGTGTACAAGGCCGCGAAGGAGATCGGTGAGCTGGGCGACAACACCCGAGCCCTGCGCGCCGCGATCCAGGCGGACGATCTGTTGCGACTCGCGCTCGCCCGCCCGGAGTCGCGTCTCACGGTGCTCGGTCACACTCGCTGGGCAAGCGTCGGCATCATCAGCGAACCGAACTGCCATCCGCTGAACAGCGAAGAGTCCGAGATGTCGGGCAACGATCAGCAGCGTCCGTACGTGGTCGCTGCGCTCAACGGCGACGTCGACAACCACGCGGACATCAAGGTGCAACACGGGTTGCGCATCCCCGGGCCGATCACCACCGACGCCAAGGTGATTCCAGCCGTCATGTCGCGGTTGACGGTCGACACCAACGGAAATCTGACCGAGGCCTTTCGCCGCACCGTCGCCGGATTCGAGGGCAGCGTCGCCATCGGGACCGCATCGGCAGCGGCGCCCGACAAGCTGTTCCTCGCGCTGCGAGGTAGCGGTCAGGCGCTTTACATCGGCCTCGCCGAAGACACCTACATCGTCGCCAGCGAGCCCTACGGCGTGGTGGAGGAGACCTGGAACTACCTCCGGGTCGACGGCGAGACGCCGTCACCGTCGGGGAGCCGGGGTCAGGTGTTCGTTCTCGACGCGTCTCACGCCGGCGAGCTCGCCGGGGTGCAGCGCCTCGCCTACGACGGCAGCGATCTCCCGATCACCGCTGATGATGTGGCCGTCGCGCAGGTCACCACTCGCGACATCGATCGAGGCGACGCGCCCCACTTCTTGCTGAAGGAGATCACCGAGGCGCCGAGCAGCTTCCGCAAGACGCTGCGCGGCAAGATCGCCGAACGCGACGGCATGTTGCACTCGGTCGTGGGCGACGGGGCGCTGCCGACCGACATCGCGGCCCGGCTGGCCAGCGGCGAGATCACCAAGGTGCGCGTCATCGGACAGGGCACGGCAGCCGTCGCCGGCCGCAGCATGGCTGCTGTCCTCGACACCTTGTGCGAAGGCCACCTCGACATCGACCCGATCACGGCGACCGAGCTCAGCGGATTCGGCATGCGGCTCGACATGAGCGACACCCTGATCGTGGCCGTGAGCCAGAGCGGCACCACGACCGATACGAACCGCACCGTCGATCTGGTCCGCGGACGTGGTGCCTCGGTGCTGGCCATCGTGAATCGTCGGAACAGCGACCTCACCGACAAGGCCGACGGCGTGATGTACACCAGTGACGGCCGCGACGTCGAGATGAGTGTCGCCTCCACGAAGGCGTTCTACGCGCAGGTTGCAGCCGGTGTGTTGTTGGCGTGTGCGATCAGCGAGGCAGCGGGGCTCGGAACCGCTCGCCGGCGTCACGATCTGCTCACCTCGCTCCGCGAGCTTCCGGCGAACATGGTCGAGGTGATCAGCCGCCGCTCCGACATCGCCGACGCAGCCCGTCGGTTTGCTCCCTACAAGCGCTACTGGGCGCTCGTCGGCAGCGGACCCAACGTGGTGGCCGCCGAAGAGGTTCGGATCAAGCTCAGCGAGCTCTGCTACAAGTCGATCGCCTGCGACGTCACCGAGGACAAGAAGCACATCGACCTGTCGAGCGAACCGCTGATCCTCGTCTGCGCTGCGGGCCTGGTCGGTGGAACCGCGGACGACGTCGCCAAGGAGGTCGCGATCTACAAGGCCCACAAGGCCACCCCGATCGTGATCGCGACCGAAGCCGACGAGCGCTTTGCGGCCGCGTCGGCCGTGCTGTCGGTACCGACGGTCGATTCGGCGCTGGCCTTCATCCTCTCGGCCATGGTGGGCCATCTGTTCGGTTACGAGGCCGCGCTCGCGATCGACGCATCGGCACTTCCGTTGCGTGAGGCTCGCGAGGTGATCGAGCATTCTCTGTCGGCCGGTGGCGGCAGCGATCAGATCTTGGATCGCGTGCAGGATGGCATCCTCGCTCACGGGGAGAAGTTCCTCGACGGTCTTCGCACGGGCTTGTACGACGGACACCTCGAGGCGTCGACCGCTGTGCGCCTCGCAGCGCTGCTGCGCGACATGGCCGGCGACAACCCACTCGAGGTGTACCAGCGGATCACGGGCACCGTCGCCACGCCGAGCGTCCTGATCGACGATCTCACCGCGGCACTCACGAGGGCGATCGAAGAGCTCACCCGACCGGTCGACGCGATCAAGCACCAGGCCAAGACGGTCACGGTCGGCATCAGCCGCAGCGACGAGGGCGTGCTCGATCGCCAGCTGGTGCAGGAAGTGCTCACCGCCGGTGCCGGGCGCGATCGACTCGCCTATCGCACGCTCAAGGTGCTCGCCGATCTCGATCCGGCCGTCGATGCGGTGGTGGGTTTCACCCGCTATCGGATCGAGGGCGATCCGTCCACCCACGCGGTCATCTCGATCGTCGATCGAGGCGGGTTGTCGCGTGACGTGACCAGTCGGGTCGAGCGGAACGCGCAGCTGCTGGGAACCAAGCGTCGTGTCGCCAGCGATCGTGAGGTGCTGGTCGCGCGCGGACGAACCGATGGTCGCACCCTGATCTTCGTTCCCGAGGTGAAGGGTGGCACGTGCACGGGCATCACGCTGCTGCACGTTCGGTTCCACGACCGCCTGCCCGCGGCGGTGATGCGGGGCGTCCTGCAGGGATACGACCATCGCTACGACCGTCTGGTCGACTGGGTCTCCGAGACCGAGGGCAACTTCCGTGACGATCGCCTGGCCGACCTGCCGGTGGCAGATCTGCTGATCCTGCCGATCTCCGAGACTGCCGATCATTGGCGTTCGTGATCGTCGACGCGAGCGCACCATGACCGTCATCGGGATCGGTGTCGATGCGGTCGAGATCGACCGGTTCCGGCGTTCGCTGCAACGGACACCCTCCATGCGCGATCGGCTGTTCACCGCCCACGAACTCGAGTACGTCGAGCCCAAGGCTGATCCCGTGCCGTCGTTGGCGGCTCGGTTTGCCGCTCGCGAGGCGGTGATGAAGGCGTTGGGCGTCGGTCTCGGTGCGTTCGGCTTCCACGATGTGTGGGTGACTCGCGCCCCGTCGGGAGCCCCGTCACTGGCGTTCACGGGAGCGGCACTCACGTTGGCGACTGCTGCGGGCGTCGACACATGGCACCTGTCGATCACCCACACCGACGTCGTGGCGATCGCCTACGTCGTGGCCTCCCGCAACGGTTGACGCGGCGGCGCGCGCCGCGGAGCAGTGGTCGGGGCGCAGTCCGGCGGCATCCCCAGGGTGAGCACTAGCCTCGGTCGACATGCTTCCGATCGTGACCCCTGCGCAGATGCGTGCGATCGATGCCGCTGCAGCCGACGACCTCCACGTGCTGATCGAACGCGCTGGTTCTGCGGTTGCTCGTGCCGCGATCCGCATGCTCGGCGGCACCTACGGGCGCACGGTCAACGTGATCGTGGGGACGGGGAACAACGGCAACGAC
>JAYSLK010000486.1:0-6818 GCA_043725585.1 Actinomycetota bacterium | reverse complement strand
GTGAGCGAGCGCACGTGCGTTGACGCCGAGCCACAACGGATCTCCACCCGAACGTGCCGCCTCGCAGTACGCCGCGATCGAACGTTGCAGGCAAGCCGGGTCACGCGTGGCGATGAACGCGTCCTTCGCCGAACGGCCCGACAGACCGAGCACGGTGAGGCGCGCCGGGTGATCGTTCGCCATCGTGGTGAGCGCGGACGTGATCACTGCGTCAGCGGCGATCCGACTGCCGCCGTCGAGCAGGCCCTGTGCGAGATGAGCCCACAGACCGGGATCGCCGCCGGTCTGGATGCCCGCGTCGGCCACCTTCACCAGCTCGTCGAAACGGCGTGCCGATCGGAGTGCCGCTGCAACGTCTGGCGCGAGGTCGATCGAGGCTCGATCACCGCTACGGACACGATCGACGAGGTCTCCGACTGCGGCTCGAACCTCGCCCGCGTCGTTCTTCGCAAGCGCGCCTGTGAGCCGTGCACCCAGGCCACCCTCCAACGCCGTGATGTCGTTCTCCCCCACCTCACACCCCCAACAGGTGCGCCGACACTAGTCGGCCGACCCAGTCAACCGATCGAGTGCCCCATCGATGGCGTCGAGCACCACGACCGTCGCTCCGGCGAGATCGACGAGCGAGGCGTCCTCCTCGATTCGCGCGCGTTCGGCCGGGTCGATCTGGGCGACGCCCTTGCGCGGCAGGAGGTCGCGCCAGCTCGGGTAGAACCTCGCACCGACGTGACGGGCGAGCAGTGCGGTGCGGTGGTCGCCGAGCGACCACAGGGTCACGGGCGCCGCCGATGCCAACAACATGCCGACGAAGAACCAGTTCCGCCGATCGGCCGTTCGCGACAGCACATCTCGCAGTTGGCGTGCAGCGACAGACCGTTGATCGGGTCGCCGAACCTGCACCTGACCGAGCGCGGATGCCAGGCAGATCTCGGCCGCGTCGACCGCGAACCACGCCTCGGCATCCTGCGCCAGATCGGCGGCCTCCGACGAGCACCGCAGCGCCCGATCGAAGTCGGACAACGCGAGGTGGAGGTAGCCGAGGACGGCAAGGCTGTGGGCCAGTGTGACGTTGGAGCCGGCGGCTCGCCGCTCGTCGACCAGCGCACGGCCGGCCGCCACGGCGTCGGTCGCCCTGTTGTCGATCGTGGACGGGTCGATCATCCACTCGAAGGTCACCCGATGCGTCGCGTAGATGCGGGTGAAGAACGACGCCGCGGGGCTGTCGACCCGTGCCGCGGCCAGCACCGCTCGCGCACGTGGACCATCGCCATCCACCCAGACGGCAAGGCCCGACCGGGCCACCGCTGCTGAAGGATTCCCAGGATCGCCGGCCTCGGCCGCCTCGGCAAGACGAGCCGCACGGGCGTTGTCGCCGGCGAGCAGTGCCAGCTCTGCCGTCATGCCCGTCACGCTCGCCACGCGAGGATCGCCACAACGACTGAGGAGCTCGGGTTCCGGAACCCAGTCCAACAACTCGTAACTCGGCCGGTACATCGCCCACCACAGCAGGCCCGACATGACCTCGACGGCGTCGGACATCCGACCGGCGGCCACGGCATTCGACACCGCCGTTCGAAGGTTGTCGAATTCCGCCGCGTACCGGCGCAACACGGTGACCTCGTCGCTCGTGAGGATGGCGTCCTTGAACCGAGCCGCAAGCTGCGTCGCCCAGCTGAGGTGGGCCGTCACCGCTTCATTCGATGCCCCTCTGCCCTCG
This sequence comes from Actinomycetota bacterium, assembly GCA_043725585.1. Taxonomy (GTDB): domain Bacteria; phylum Actinomycetota; class Acidimicrobiia; order Acidimicrobiales; family Ilumatobacteraceae; genus VFMC01. Next base: position 5,101 of record JAYSLK010000486.1, on the reverse strand, counting down.
AGGCGGGCAGCACCGAACTGTCGAAGCGTCTCGAGTTGGCGGTAGCGCGTTCCCAGCGGGGTGTCGACGACCACCAGCATCGACCGAGCGATCAGATGATCGAGGACGTCGACGGTGTCGAGCTCGGCAAGGCCGGTCACGGCGACGATCGCCTGGAGCGCAGCGCCACCGACGAACACCGACATCTTGTCGAACACGACCTGATCGATGGGATCGAGCATCGAGTACGACCAGTCGACGGCAGCCTCGAGGGTGCGATGCCGCTCGGTACGACCGGCGCCACCCTTGAGCAGACTGAGCCGGTCGCTCAGGCGGAGTGCGATCTCGACCGGCGACATCGACCGGCACCGAGCGGCAGCGAGCTCGATCGCCAGGGGCACGCCATCGAGTTGATCGCACATCCTGCTGGCCGCCTCGAGGTTCGTGTCCGTCCACTCGATGCCGGGGCGAACCACCGTGGCTCGGGAGACGAACAGCTCACGCGCAGCGGTGCCGGCGAGCGCACGCAGCAGATGCAAGTGCTCACCGCGGATGCCCAGTGCCTCACGAGAGGTGCAGAGGATGCGCACCTCAGGACAGTTCGCCCGGATCGCACCGGCGAGCTCTCGGGCCGCGTCGATCACGTGCTCGCAGTTGTCGAGCACCACGAGTGCCGAGCGACCGCCAAGGTGGTCGGTGACGCACTCGAGTGGTGTGCGGCCCTGGTGCGGACGAGCTGCGAGATCACGCAGCACGACGGCCGGCACGGCACCCGACGTCGCAGCGTTGGTGAGATCGCACCACCACACACCGTCGGTGAACGTGGGCGCGACGGCCCTGGCCACCACCGCGGCGAGACGTGTCTTGCCCATGCCACCCGTGCCGACGATCGATACGAGCGGCGACGCAGCAACCGCGTCCACCAGCGAGCGAACCTCGTCATCTCGACCGACCAGTTCGTCGTCGAACACGGGCAGGATGCCGTGCTGTGCCGCAACCATCACGTCGGTTGCGCTCATGCCAGGAACGGGTGCGATCCCATCGCCGACGAGCGCGTAGACGAGCTCGGTTCGGGCGAAGTCGCGCAACTGCACTCGTCCGCGGTCGTCGAGCGCGCATCCGTCGATGACGATCTGGCCGATCAGGCCGGCTGTGGCCTCGGATGCCAAGATCGCATCGGCAGGGCAGAAGGCGAGCAGCCGCGCGGCGCGGTTGAGCGTCGGCCCGAACAGATCGCCGTCGCGTTCGTGCACCCCGCCGGAGTGGACCACGGCGCGCAGATGTATTCCGCCTGGAATCACCCATGGCTCCGCGGCGACAGCGCGCTGCGCGGCAACGGCGGCAGCGAGGGCCTGCGCTGGATCGGTGAACACTGCCGCCATGCCGTCGCCCGTGTGCTTGAAGGCGTGGCCATCGTGACTCGCGATGCTCTCGAGCAGCAACGCGTCGTGTCGTGCCAGTGCGGCGTCCATCGCCTCTTCGTGATCGGCCCACAGCCGGGTGGAACCGACGATGTCGGTGAAGAGAATCGAGACCACGCCGCGCAAGGGAACCGAGACGACGCGATCGGGCGTTGGCGATGCCACCTCGTACGACACGGCGCCTTCGACGGGATCCTCGTTCGAGAGCAGAGCGAACTCGAGCTGCTTCAGCGCCTCCGTCGGTTCGATCCCGATCTCTTCGCGCAGCACGACCTGGAATCGCTGGAAGGTTCGGAGGGCATCGGTCACCCGACCGGATGCAGCCAGTGCCTGCATGAGCAAGGCGACCGGACGCTCGCGGTACGGATGCACCTCGAGGTGTGGCCCCAACAGCGTGATCGCTTCAGGTGATCGGCCCGTCTCGAACAAGGCGGCCGCCAGGTTCTCGGTGGCCTCGGCACGAGCTTCGTCGAGGCGAACTGCCATCGACATGGCCCACATCTCGTCCGCGAACTCCTCGAGCGCGTTGCCGCGCCACTGCGCGACCGCCTGCGTGAGCAGATCGACCCTGCCGGGCGCATCTGCGTCCACCGCGGCCGCGCAGGCATGCTCGAAGCGAGTGACATCGAGCTCATCGACGCCGAGCGACAGCCGATATCCGCCTGCAGCGGATTCGATTCGGGGACCGAGCATCGACCTCAACCGCGACACAGCGGTGCGGATCGCCGAGCTGTCGACCGTGCTGCCAGCGAGATGCTCCGCGATCTGGTCGGGGGTCATCCCTGAAGGGCCGGCCACGACGAGGAGTACTGCCAACCGGCGCAACTGCGGCCGGACGTCGAGCTCCACGCCGGCGTCATCGACGATGCGAACGGGTCCGAGAACATTCAGTTGCACGTCCGTCCCCTCCGCTCACCCCGTCTGACCAGCTTCGTGCCGCCGATTTGCGTGTCACCGTAGTCGGATCGTGGAGTGACGTCCCGGTGACGTCAGGCGCAGATCGTGCACCCCATGAGCAGCACTCGTACCTCACAGAGCACCGTTCTCACCGCGGCACTTGCCGTGCTGCTGATCACCTCGGCATGTGGCGCCGTCGCAGGTCTTCGGCCCGAGGCGGCGGACAGTGACTTCGTCGGCCCGGTGGCCACGATCCGGCCAGCCGCTCCGTTTCCCGCCATCGTGGTTCCCGCCATCGTGGTTCCCGCTGTCGAAGTTCCCGCCGGCGCCGTCGAGGCTGCCGACGTACGGCGCCCTGTCTCGCCGGACGGCAGCCTGCCTGCACAAGGGGCGAGCTTCGTCGGTGCACTGCCGGTGTCCGACGGCGCAGCGACGTTCGAGCAGCCGGGACCGGCCGTCGCCGGGGCGACCCAGCTCGGATCGCAACCCGGCTGGCCGACGCCAGACACGAACACCTCCACGATCGTGCTGGTGGGCGACTCCCTCGCCGAAGCGACCTCCGGTGTGATCGCGATGCTCACCACTCCCAAGGCCTTCGTCCCTCGGTACTGGGGCGGAACCGCCCCCTGCGACTGGCTGGACGACGACCTGCTCGCCGACCGGTCCTCGGTCGTGGTGATCACCTTCACCGGGAACTCGCTCACCCCGTGCATGTCGGACGATGCAGGTGGCCATCTCGAGCACGAGGCCTTCGCGGCCAGGTACCGGGCGGATCTCACCGAACTGGTCGATCACGCCCGCAGCACCGGACCTCGAGTGGTGCTGGTGGGGCGGCCCTACCGGTCACCATCGTTCGATCACGCCGACCGGGTGGACGCGATCAACGAGGTCATCCGGGAGCTCGCCGAGGCGTACCCCTTCGTCTCGTTCGTCGATGCCGGGGCAGCCGTCGAGACGGTCGATGGCAGCTTCAGCGAGCGGCTGCCGTGCGCGTTCTTCGACCTCGACTGCGCCGCCGACGGCACCACGGTCGTCCGTGGCGACGGCGTGCACTTCTGCCCGGTCGTGAACGTCCACCCGTGCCCCGTGTACTCGTCGGGAGCGTTCCGGTTCGGCGCCGCCATCGCCACTGCAGCGAACAACCCAACCGACTTCGAATAGGTCCCTACCAGATCCCGCGACACCGTCGCCCGAAGCAAGGGGGTCCTACGCGCCTTGGATGGTGTGGGTGAGGTCGTGTTCGCCCAGCGCGAGACCGGCGCCGTGCTGGCCGACGGGAGCTTCCTCTCGACGGCCGAGGTGATCGGTGTGGCCGGAGCGTTCGAGGGCATGAGCGGCCTGATCACCTACACCAGCGACCCGGGGTCGGGCCCCCGTCCGGATCATCGCCACTCCTCACGTTCACCCTGCGCTGTTCATCCGATGCCGAACAGGGTCGAACGTCGTGCTCGGAACGACAGCGCACCGAGCGCGGCTCACCGTCGATCGCGGGGACCGGTGCACACGAACACGCCGGCTCGGGTGCGGATGCGGAGGCGGCCTCCGCTGAAGCGTGCGATCACCGCAGTGGCGAACTCCGTGCGCTGTTCGGGTGTGGCGAACTCGCCCGGCGGGAACGAGAGGCCGTAGTCGATGACCGCCTGTGGATCGTCGACCACGAGGTCGTTGTCGAACGCATGCCAGACGACGGAGGCGAACCGCTCGCGCAGGCGCGCTTCGCCGGTGTCGATCCCGAACACGTCGTACAGCCCCTCGGCGTGCGACCCGAACACGTCGGCGAGCGCCTCGTTGATCTCCATCATGTGACCGAACCCGTTGGTCGCGATCAGCGCGACGCCGTCGGGCTGCATCACTCGGGCGATCTCGGCCACACCGAGGTCGGGATCGGGCACGTGGTACAGCATGTGGTTTGCCACCACGATGTCGAATCGAGCGTCGTCGAACGGCAGCGCCTGGATGTCGCATGCCTGCCCGGTCACCGCTTCGAACCCGTTCGAGCGTGCTCGCTCGCTCGCCTCGTCCACCATCCCCGGGGACAGATCCGTGAGCGTGAGCTGCAGCGAACGCGGGAGGGCCTCTGCTTTCCAGAATCGACCGGTGCCGCATCCGCACTCCAGCACGGTCGCCGTGGCGGGCCAGTCGGTCAGCAGTGCTTCGAACTGGGCGAGCGGGATCGGCGACGTCGAGTACGTGCGGTGGAGGTGCGAACGCACGTCGAGCTTCGCCCCGTTGCCGTACTGCACGTCGCGCAAGTACTCCTGATCGCCACCACTGAACGCCGACCGCTCCGACATCGAGAGATGATCCCACGCCGCCTGGCCGTGCGGGACACGACATGGACCGGGCGCGTCAGATGCGTCGACGAAGCTCGTCCAACCCAGGGCCGGACAGCTTGTCGAAGTCGAACCGGTACTTGACCATCATCAGGACCATCTTCGGCAGCGACACGTGGAACGGCATCGTCAGGTGAGCAGCCACGTCGCGCACCCGCCACCCGTCACACAGACTGGGGCACACCCACTGCTCGTCATCGAGCTGGGACAGATCGTCGGCGACGCCGGTCCGCTCAGCTGCAATCATCGACCACACGTCCATCACCCCATCGTACGAGTCCGCGTCGCGGAGGGCGAGCGCGTCTGAGCCTGAACTGGGCCGAACGAGCCGGTCGGTGTCCGAGTAGGCGGGAATGAGTCCCCCACCGGGATGCAAATGGCCTGCGGATGCATGGACCTGGGTACTGTGCGCACCGTGGGGGTGAAACGGGCGTATCAGAACGTGCTGGCGGTCCATGATGCGCGTGCGCT
>JAYSLK010000485.1:0-2852 GCA_043725585.1 Actinomycetota bacterium | reverse complement strand
CGGCTTCATCTCGTGGGTGAAGATCTGGCCGAGGATCTGTGCGTACTGGTTGGCCAGACTTCGAGCGTCGACATCGTCGCGCGAATACTGAAAGCCCTTCAGATCAGCGGCGCGCACACCGGCCACGCGGAGTTGATCGAACTCGTTGTACTTGCCGACGCCGGCGAAGGCGATGCGGTCGTAGATCTCGCTGATCTTTCGAAGCGTGTTCGACGGGTTCTCGGCAACCAGGGCGATCCCGTCGTCGTACCGGACCGCGACGAGCGCGCGCCCCCGGGCGATTCCCTTCCGGGCGTAGTCGGCCCGGTCCTTCATCACCTGTTCGGGTGCGACGTAGAACGGCATGCTCATCGGGAACGACCCTCCGTCGACTGCTGCGCAATGGCCTGATAACGAGTGGCGAGCTCTTCGTCGGCGAGGCGCTGCCAGCCCTCGGCGGTGATCGTGGCCACCACCGGATAGATGCCACGAAGGACGTCGGGGCCGCCGGTGGCAGAGTCGGCATCGGCCGCCTCCCACAGGCTCTTGCACGCCAGAACCACCGCGGCATCACGGTCCATGTCGTCGCTGAAACCCACCTTGATCACCGTGCTGGCGTGCAGGCTGCCCGAACCCGTCGCGGCGTGGTCGAACTCCTCGTAACGACCGCCCGTGACGTCGTAGCTCCACAGCCGTCCGGTGCGCCTCCGCAGGTCGTACCCGGCAAACAGCGGCACGACGACCATGCCCTGCATGGCCGCGGGCATGTTGCCGCGAACCATCATTGACAGCTGGTTGGCCTTGCCCTCGAGGCTGAGCGCCGACCCCTCGACCTTCTCGTAGTGCTCGAGCTGCAGGGCGAACAGCTTGATCATCTCGACCGCCGGGCCGGCGGCGCCCGCGATCGCGACTCCGCTGTGTCGATCGGCCTGCACCACCTTCTCCATCGTGCGATGGCTGATGAGGTTGCCGCTCGTAGCGCGTCGATCTCCTGCCATCACCACACCGTCAGCGAATCTGAGAGCGACACACGTGGTGGCGTGAGGAACGTCGAGCCGGCCACCGGCTGCGCCTGCAGCGGCCATGCCTGCGTCATCGGGACCGAGGCCGACCCGGCGCAACAGCTCGGGAAAGCTTGCCCCAGGGTCGGTTCCGGGCGTGAAGAACGGCATCGACATGTGGACTACTGCCCGCCCTTTTGCACGTAGGACTTGACGAAGTCCTCGGCGTTCGTCTCGAGGACGTCGTCGATCTCGTCGAGCAGATCGTCGAGCTCGGCCTTCAGCTTCTCGCCGGTCGCTTTCTCGCCGGTCGCTGTGGACACCGGTGCCTCGATCAACTCGTCGTCGGCCCTGCTCGATGTGGGCTTCTGTTTCTGGGTGCGCTCGGCCATGGGTTCAGTGCTCCCTGCAGGTCATGCACCGAGCCGAGCGAGCAGCTCGGCAGCGGTGTCGCTGTCGTCGATCAAGCTAGCGACATGTTCGGCGGTGCCGCGCAACGGTTCCATCATGGGCACCCGCCGCAGCGGGTCGCGACCGATGTCGAACACGAGCGAATCCCAGTTCGCGGCGACGATGTCGGCCGGCCACTTCTGCAGGCATCGTCCCCGAAAGTACGCCCGGGTGGTGGTGGGCGGCTCGGTGATCGCAGCCTGGACGGCCAGCGGATCGGCGATCACTTGCAGGCCGACCTTCGTGGCCAGGCACTTCTCGGGTCGCATGTCGTGGTATTGGAGGTCGAGGGCCTTCAGCTTGGCGTCGCCCGGCCGCAGGCCGTGCCGGTCAGCGAAGCCCTCTACGACGCGGCGCTTGGCGACCCAGTCGACCACGTCGGCGACCGTGTCCGGGTCGCGTTCGAGCCCGGTGAGGATCGATTCCCAGCGACGCAACACATCGGCGCCGACGTCCACACCGACCGCCTCGAGGCCGTGGGAGCGCTCGTAGGCACGAGCTCGTTCGAGGACGCTCCACTGGATCTCCAAGGCCGTGGCCCGACGCCCCGACCGGAGCAGGATCGATCGTCGCAACGAGGGGTCGTGGCTGATCGCCCGAATCGCTCCGACAGGGTTGGCAACGACGAGATCGTCACCCAGCACATCGTCTTCGATCATCGCCAGGACGATCGATGTCGCGCCCACCTTCATGAAGGTGGCGACCTCGCTCATGTTGGCGTCGCCCACGATCACGTGGAGGCGGCGGTACTTCGATGCGTCGCAGTGCGGCTCGTCTCGAGTGTTCACGATCGGCCGCTTCAGCGTGGTCTCGAGTCCGACCTCCTCTTCGAAGAAGTCGGCCCGTTGACTGATCTGATATGCGATGTCGTCGGCAGCCGCACCGGGCAGTTCGCACCCGACCTTGCCGGCGCCGATCACGATCTGACGCGTGACGAAGTGCGGCGTCACCTGAGCCACGATGCGACCGAAAGGCGTGTCGCGCGACAGCAGGTAGTTCTCGTGGCACCCGTAGCTGTTCCCCTTGCCGTCGGAGTTGTTCTTGTGGCAGAGGATCTCGGCCCCGTCGGGCAGCATGGTCCGCGCGGCGATCATGCTCATGCGAACGATCTCCTCGGCGGCCCGATCGAACGCCACGATCTCGAGCGCGTCGCGACACTCGGGCGTGCTGATCTCCGGATGGGCGTGGTCGACGTAGTACCGAGCGCCGTTCGTGAGCACCGCATTCACCAGCTGCGTTTCCACCTCCGGGGCCAGCGAGTCGTCGAGGCTGAAACCACGGGCATCGTGGCCCGGATGCTCGTCCTCGTAGTCCCACCCGATCCGCGACACCCGCTGGCGCGTGTGGGCCGCGAGATACGAGTTGATCAACAGCGACGATGCGGTGACGGGATTGTTGTCGGCGCCGCGAACCATGATCCCG
>JAYSLK010000484.1:0-3276 GCA_043725585.1 Actinomycetota bacterium | reverse complement strand
ATGTGCTTGTCGCCGATGCCCTGGATGTTGTGCTCGCCGAAACCGTTCTCGAGCATGGTCGGGCACTCGAGAGCCTCGACGGCCACGATCTTGGTGCCGTACTCGTCCTTCAGGCGATCGCCCGCAGCGATCGTGCCCGCCGAGCCGGTGGCGCTGGTGAACGCCGCCAGCCGAAGGTCGCGCCCGGACGCCGACCGCACGTGCTCGAACACGTGAGCCAGGGCGCGCCCGGTGACTTCGTAGTGGCCGAGGTGATTGCCGAACTCGCAGAACTGGTTGAGGACGAAGTTGCCCGGGTCCTTCGCCAGCTCGTTGCACGCGTCGTAGATCTCCTTGACGTTGCTCTCGGAGCCGTTCGTCTTGATGACGTCGTCGGCAGGGTTCGCGCACCATTCATCCAACCAATCGAAGCGCTCTTGGCTCATCCCCTCCGGCAGGATCGCCACACCGCGACTGGCCATGATCCGGCTGATCGCGATGCCTCCACGCGCATAGTTCCCCGTGCTCGGCCAGATGGCTCGGTGCCGGGTGGGATCGAACTGCCCGCTCACCACCCGCGGCGCAAGGCAGCTGTAGGCAGCGAGCACCTTGTGCGCGGTGATCATCGGGAACCGGTCGCCGAACGCCACGATGATCGGCGAGTCGATGCCGGTGAGCTCCTTGGTGAGCACCACGTGGTCGGGCACGGCCACCCGGTTCCCGTGGATGTCGTTGTACCAATGCACCCGCCAGAGGTTCTTCGGGTCGGGGTCGTTCTTGTGGATGGCCGCCGTGGCTGCGGCGACGTTCGGGTCGATCGTGCTCGGATCGGCCAGCTGGCCGAATGTCGGCAACACGATGCGCTGTTGGCGGAACCGCTCGATGCTGTTGGCCAACGACGCCTCGTCGACGACGACGTCGGCGAGCCCGAACTGGTTGATGAGGGCATCGTGAAGAGGGTCAGCGGCGAGCGTCACGGTTTACATTCTGTCAAACGAACACCCGTCTCCCTCGCATGTCGGCGCATGTCGGCGAGCGCACACTGCGCTCATCGGACCAGCTTTTACGAAGAAGCGACTTGCGTAATCGGTAGACTCGCTCCGCATGAGCGACATGACCGACGCCAAGCGACGTCTGGTCGACCGGCTGAAGCGAGTCGACTCCGCCACGGCGGGCGAGTTGGCAGCCGAGTTCGGGCTCACCGACACCGCGGTGCGCCAACATCTCGAACAGCTTCAGCAATTGGGTCTGGTCGTCCGCACCGAGGGCAGTGCCAACGGTCGAGGCCGCCCAGCAGCTCACTGGCAGCTCACCGCCGCGGCCGGCTCGATGTTCCCCGATCGACACGCCGACCTCACCGTCGAGCTGATCGAATCGATCCGCACCGAACTCGGCGACGACGCGCTCGATCGCGTCATCGAGCGCCGGTCGAGACGGCAGGCCGATCAGTACCACGCGCTCGTCGGCGAGGGCACCGTCGCTGTCCGCGTGCGGCGACTGGCCGAGCAGCGCACCGCCGAGGGGTACGTCGCCGAGGTCGTCTCCGACGGCGACGATCTCGTGCTCGTCGAGCACCACTGCCCGATCTGCACCGCTGCGACCACGTGCCAGAGCCTGTGCCGGAGCGAGCTCGAGGTGTTCCGGCACGCGCTCGGCACGGACGTCGTGGTCGTCCGCGAGCAACACGTGCTCGCCGGTGATCAACGCTGTGCGTACCGCATCACGGGCATCACGGGCATCACGGGCATCACGGCTGCGTGATCAGACGATCTCGCTCGTCTGCATCACCGGGGCCGTGTTCGTGTAGTTCGCGATGTCGGACATGATGTCGCCCAGCTTCGGCGAGGCGAAGGCCGCCTGAAGGGCCTCCATCGTCTCGAAGAAGAAATGCACCGCGGCGATGTTCGGGCCGTCCAACCCCTTGTCGACCTCGGCCGTGCAGTTGAACGCCTCGGTACACATGGGAACGTGCACATCGCGGTAGTAGTCGTGGTCGAAGGTGGCAGGTGCCCCATCGACGTCGCCGGCCGGGTACATCACGGTTTGTCTGATCATTCCCGCACTGTAGGCACGCCCGACATCGCCCGCCGCCAGATACTGTGCCGCGATGGCTGACTTCCTCCTCGGCGGGCAGATCGACCCCTCCACCAAGCAACGATCCGACGTCCACACGAAGGTCGCATCCAGCGACCTCACCACCCACGGCGTGATCGTCGGGATGACCGGGTCGGGCAAGACCGGTCTCGGCATCGTGCTGATCGAAGAGGCGTTGCGGGCCGGCGTGCCCACGCTGCTGATCGATCCGAAGGGCGATCTCACCAACTTGTGTCTCACCTTCCCGAACCTCGCCCCGGCCGACTTCAAGCCGTGGGTGAACGAAGGCGATGCGGCGAAGGCGGGCCAGAGCGTGCCCGATTTCGCTGCCACCCAGGCCACGAACTGGCGCACTGGCCTCGACGGGTGGGGGCTCGGTGGAGCGAACATCGCCGAGCTGCGCAACGCCGCCGACTTCACCGTCTACACGCCAGGCTCGGCCGGTGGCGTGGGCATGAACATCGTCGGGTCGCTCCAGGCGCCATCCGACATGGCCGACGCCGAGGTGATCGGTGACGAGATCGAGGGCTATGTCAGCGGTCTGCTCGGCCTGGTGGGCATCGACGCCGATCCCCTGTCGAGCCGCGAGCACATCCTGCTGAGCAACCTGATCATGAACGAGTGGCAACAGGGCCGCAGCCTCGATCTCCCCACGCTGGTCGGTATGGCGCTCACGCCGCCGATCCGCAAGCTCGGCGTGTTCGAGATCGACGCGTTCTTCCCTCCGAAGGATCGCACCGCGTTCGCGATGCGACTCAACGGTCTCCTCGCCTCACCATCGTTCGGCAGTTGGATGACCGGAGCCCCCCTCGACATCGATTCGATGCTGCGTTCGCCTGCGGGTGCACCGAGGTGTGCGATCGTCACGACAGCGCACCTCGCCGACGAGGAGCGCCAGTTCGTCACCACCCTCGTGCTGTCGAAGCTGGTCACCTGGATGCGTCGCCAGAGCGGCACCACCGACCTCCGTGCGCTGCTGTACATGGACGAGGTCGCGGGCTACCTGCCTCCCACCGCGATGCCTCCCACCAAGAAGCCGATCATGACGTTGATGAAGCAGGCACGAGCATTCGGTGTGGGCGTGGTGCTGAGCACCCAGAACCCGGTCGACATCGACTACAAGGCGCTGTCGAACGCGGGCACGTGGATGATCGGCCGCCTCCAGACCGACCGCGACAAGCAGCGGCTGCTCGACGGGATGAG
>JAYSLK010000483.1:0-2071 GCA_043725585.1 Actinomycetota bacterium | reverse complement strand
GCCCGTGCTGTTGATCACGTTGTGCACATTGGTGTTCATCGGTGTGACTGCCGGGCCGTTGGCGGGGTCGACGTAGCCGTACGGCGGACGCATGCACGTCACCTGATGACCGGTCGCGCCCAGGATGGCAGCGGTCGTGTCGTTGAGCTGTTGCAGAATCTGGGCATCGGTGAGCGTCCGAAGATCGAGATGCGTTCGTGTGTGGTTGCCGATCGCGTGACCTGCGGCCAACGTCTGCGCAGCGATCGCCGGCGACGCCGTGACGTGATCGCCCACCAGGAAGAACGTCGCCTTCACGCCATGGCTCGCAAGAACGCCCAGCAGCTGCTGGGTCAGCACGGGCTCGGGCCCGTCGTCGAACGTGAGGTACGCGACGGGCAGGTTGCTCACCACGGTGGTCGTCGTCGGTGAGGTCGTCGTCGGTGAGATCGTCGTCGGTGAGGTGGAGCCGTCAGGTGTCGTGGTCGTGGCCACGGGCACGGTGGTCGATGTGGTCGTGGTCGGTGTCGACGTGGTCGTCACGGGCACGGTCGTGGATGTCGTCGATGTGGTCGATGTGGTCGATGTGGTCGATGTCGTGGTCGTCGTCGTGGTCGTCCCCGGCACGGTGGTCCCCGGCACCGTGGTCGTCTGGACCGTGGACGTCTGGACCGTGGACGACGGCGGGGGCGACTGCTGTTCGATCGTGGTGAACCAACCTGCGAGATCGACCACCACGTGGCCCGAGCGTTGGCTGTACACCGAGAGGCCCTCGTCGCTGGTGGGAACGATGCCGAAGTTGGCCACGACATCGCCGCCGCCGGCAGGGTTCAGCACCGAGGCCAAGGGTCGCTCGGTGGCGGCTGGATGGACGGTGATGAATCCGGGTTCGGCGTCGACGGAAGTGATCGTCATCGCCATCGTCATCGCCTGAACGGACGCCACGTTCACCGTCTCACCACTTCCGAGCGGGGCTGTGGAGACAGCGCTCTCCACCGTGCGCGGCTCTCGGGTGTCGAGCAGCCGACGCGGGTCGACCGGCTGATACGTGCCGCGGCTGCCCACCACCGCGGAGGCGCCGGTGAACCAGCCGGTGATGTCGACGATCACGTGCCCTCCGCCGGACACGAAGATCATCAGTCCCGCGGGCCCGATGCTGTGGATCCCGCCCGCGGCACGGGTCTGGCCGCGGGAGTCGATGTTGAGGATCGATGCAAGAGGTCGAGTCGTTCCCGTCGGATGCGTGGTCACGAAGCCGGCGCCGGAAGACTCGGTCACCGTGACCACCAACGACAGTGCGGTTGCGTCCGGTGGCGCATCGGCCGGGAGCGGGATCGTGACCGTGCCTCCGGGTGCCACCGGGTAGCCGTTGCGCGTGTCGAGGATGCGGCGCGGCGCCACCGGCATCAGCCGGCCTGCGCTGACGGGGCCCACATGCACGAAGGCACCCGAGGTGTCGAGGACCACATCGCCGCTCGTCGAGTACACGTCGATCGACCCGTCCTCACCCACGCGAGTGATCGCTGCGTTCGATCGGATCTGGCCGACTCGATAGTTGAGGTTCGAGGCCAGCGGCCGCAGGATGCCGGATGGGTACATCGTGAGGAAGCCGGACGTCCTTGCGTTCACCGACACGGCACTCAATGCCACGGCGGATGGAGAGTCGGGAAGGCCGCATCGCCCGGCGACACGTACGCGCAGCGTGGTCGCGTCGAGTCGGGTGAAGCCCTCTCCCGTGCGTGTGTCGGCCAGACGGCAGGGCTGCACCGACACGAGGTGCGCCCCGACTGCATCGGCGCTCACTCCACCCACCGCGCCGCTCGGGTGCGGATCAGCGACGATCGTGCCGGCGATCGCGAGCAACGCCACCGCACACATTCCCACCGCCGTCCGCCCGAACAACCCACGCTCCCATCGAATCGATGAATGCGCGACGGTAGGAACGATTCTGGGAGATGTCAGCCAATCGAGCCTCGATGATCCGAACGACCTACGCGGGCCTGACGAAGAGGTCGCCGAGCGCAGTCAGACGTGCTCAACAGGTGGGAACGACGCGGAAGTCGTAGCGATTGATGTTGGCCGGCAGCCACTG
>JAYSLK010000482.1:0-1547 GCA_043725585.1 Actinomycetota bacterium | reverse complement strand
GGTGCAGGTGTTCTTCACGTCACAGTAGAAGTCGAAGCTCCACGTCCCGCCCTCGCGACCCACGCCGCTGTGCCGGCTGCCACCGAACGGTGCGCGCAGGTCGCGAACGAAGAAGCAGTTCACCCACAGCGTGCCAGCGACCAACTGAGCTCCGACCCGGGCCGCTCGTTCGGGGTCGCCCGTGAACAGAACGCCGGCCAGGCCGAACTCGGTGCTGTTCGCCATGGCGACAGCCTGGGCCTCGGTGCTGAAGGTCTGCAGCGTCAGCACGGGCCCGAACACTTCCTCGGTGAGGATCTCGGATCCCTCAGCCGCATCCACGAACAGCGTCGGCCGATAGAAGAGTCCCCCGAGGTCGTCGTTGGGTCCGCCACCGATGACGGCCGTGGCCCCGTCGGTGACGGCCCGTCTCACGAATCCATCGATGCGGGCGAGGTGCTCGCGGCTGATGTTGGGGCCGATGTCGGTCGTGAGGTCGCGGGGATCCCCCTGACGGAGACGGGCTGCCCGCTCGACGAACCGGGCGAGGAACTCGTCGCGAATGGAGTCCTGGACGAGAAGGCGCACCCCGGCGAGGCACACCTGGCCGGCATTGTCGTACTGCTCCACCGCGTTGGCGACGGCCGACTCCATGTCGGCGTCGGCGAAGACGATCATGGGGCTCTTGCCACCGAGTTCGAAACTGCACGGGGTGAGGTTCGCCGCAGCTGATCGAGCGATCAGGCGAGCAGTCGGCACCGAGCCCGTGAAGCTGATCCGGCTCACGTCGGGGTGGCCGGTGAGCGCATCGCCCACTTCTTCGCCAAAGCCCTGGACGACGTTGAACACACCGTCGGGCAAGCCCGCCTCTGCGGTGATGTCGGCGAGCATCGACGCGCTGAGCGGCGTCCACTCGGCCGGCTTCAGCACGACCGTGCACCCCGACGCCAAGGCCGGGGCGATCTTCCAGGTGGCCAGCATGAGCGGTGCGTTCCACGGGGTGATCAGCACGGCGACACCGCTCGGGTCCCAGCTGACCTGATTGCGATGCCCTCGGGTTTCGAACTCGGGGTGGTGGAGGTCGTTCACGAGATAGTCGGCGAAGAACCGGAAGTTGTGCGCCACCCGGGGCATCACCCCGCGCAGGTGACTGCGCAGCAGTGCGCCGTTGTCGGTGGTCTCCACGATCGCGAGTAGCTCCAGCCGCTCCTCAACGAGGTCGGCGATGCGATGCAACAGGCGCGCCCGCTCGACGGGCGGCGTGGCAGCCCACCCCGGAAAGGCCGCCTTTGCTGCGGCGATTGCGGCGTCAGCCTCGGCCGGACCTCCGCGGGAGATGCGTGCGATCACCTGCTCGTCGATCGGCGACACGTCGTCGAACCGTTCGGCCGACGCCACCCGGCGGCCACCGATCCAGTGATCGCCGGACACCTCGACCCCGGCCACGGTGTTCACGGAATCGGCGCTGCTGACGCTCGCGGACATGACGTGCCTCCTGACGACGAACGGATCGGAGCCCTCGCCCGGAACTCGTTCGGATCCAAACGATAGTGTCGCTCATCGTGCCG
>JAYSLK010000481.1:0-2819 GCA_043725585.1 Actinomycetota bacterium | reverse complement strand
GGTGGGCGCGCTCGGCCTTGCGCAGCTGGCAGAAGTGGAGTGGCGCCAGTCCGGCGGACGCCGATCACCGAAGCGGATCTCGGGGTTGCTCACCGCTCGGGAGGTCGAGGTGCTGTCCTGCGTGGCCGAGGGTCTCACCAACAAGGAGATCGCGGCTCGTCTGTACATCAGCGTTCGCACCGTGGGGGCTCATCTGGAACGGAGCATGGCCAAACTGGGCGTGGGTACCCGCGGTGCCGCCGTGCACGAAGCACGGCGCCAGGGATTGCTCGGCGACTGATCGAAGGCGAGGGCCGCGAACGGCACCGGCGACGAGCGAGCGCGGACGGTCCGCTACTTCTTGATGCCCATCGACGCGAACTGCAACGACCGCGACTCCACTCGTACTGCGGTGCGCTTGGCCTTGGCCAGGTCGACCACGATGTGCCCGGTCACCACGAACCCGCCAGCGGCGAAACCTCCGACCGGCACGACGATCGTGCTCAACGCCGCGGCGGCGTCCACGATCGCAGCGGCCAGTGCGTCGGCGTCGTCGGCCGTGGCCGTCATGATCTCGTCGGTACCACCGTCGACGTCGAAGAGCACGAAGTGCTGAGTGCGATCGGGTACCGAGGGCTTCATCTTCGCGGTGGCCATGCGCGATGGTAGCTCCCGTGGAGAGCACCAGGGTCGACAAGTGGTTGTGGGCGGTGCGGCTCTATCCGACCCGTACAGCGTCGACCGAGGCGTGTGGCGGTGGCCACGTGAAGGTGAACGGTGCAGCCGCAAAGGCGGCCGCCTCGGTTCGCATCGGAGATCGGGTCACGGCGACAGCGGGCGGTCGCGAGCGCGTCTTCGAAGTCGTGCAGGTGATCGACAAACGCGTCAGCGCGACGGTTGCAGCGACGTGCCTGGTCGATCACAGCCCACCTGTTCCGCCGAAGGAGCTGTCGAACCCACTGTTCGTGCGCGAGCGAGCGACAGGTCGGCCCACCAAACGCGAGCGGCGACAGCTCGACCGCTTCCGCGCTCGGTGACACCCTTCGAACACGCCCTCTCGTGCGCGACGCGCGTTGGCTACCGTTGGGAGATGATCGAGCCCACGAGTGCCGCCGCTCCTGCTCCATCGTCGCGGGGTGGATCCATCCCTCGCTGCACGGCGTCGTCGTCGGCCGAAGAGATCAGCGCCTTGCTCCGCGATCACGGCGCAGTGATCATCGAGCGACTTGTCGATGCGGTCGTCTGCGATCGCCTGAGCGATGAACTTCAGCCGTGGCTCGAGACCACACCCACCGGTGCCGACGCGTTCTCGGGCCACAACACCCGGCGCACCGGTACCCTGCTCACCCGTGCGCCGGCGAGCGCCGAGCTCGTCGCTCATCCGTTGATCCTCGATGTCGTCGATCGCACCCTGTGGCCGAAGAAGACGACCTTCCAGCTGCACCTCACCCAATCGATCGCCATCGGTCCCGACTCGCCGGCGCAGATGTTGCACCGCGACCACTGGTGCTTCGACTTCTTTCCCTTCCCGCGCGACGTCGACGTGGAGGTGAGCACGATCTGGGCGCTCACCGACTTCGACGAGGCCAACGGTGCGACTCGGGTCGTGCCCGACAGCCATCGCACGCCCGACGACGTGAAGTACACCGTCGAGCAGTCGTCGCCGGCCGAGATGCCCCGCGGATCGGTGGTGCTGTACCTCGGTTCCACCGTGCACGCGGGAGGCGCCAACACCACCGACACCACCCGCATCGGCATCAACGTCGACTATGTGCTCGGCTGGTTGCGGCAGGAGGAGAACCAGTACCTCTCGTACACGCTCGACGAGGTGCGGGCGATGCCGGAGCGGCTGCAACGCCTGTTGGGATACGAGGTCGGCGCCTACGCGCTGGGATATGTCGATGGCGGTCGAAGCCCGATGGAGCTGGTGCGTGGCGACGCGATCGGTGAGTCGACGAGCTTCGCACCCCGGTGACATCCACGCGGCTGACATCAACGAGGCTCGGCAGAGCGGCTCTGGTCGCCGGGGTGATCGGCGTCGCATCGCTCGTGGGGTCGATCGTCGTGCCGGCCTCCGCGATGCCGACGGCGCACGCCGCTCCCGTGCCGATCTCGCCGCCGTCTCGGTTCGTTCCGGCGGGCCCCGAGCGCCTCGCCGATACCCGCGCCGGTGAGTGCGGATGCACCCGGCTCGATGCGTCGACGATCCGCGTGCAGGTGACCGGTCGGTTCGGGATCGCCCCAGGTGCTCATGCCGCTGCGATCACGGTGACGGCCGTCGAGCCGACTTCTGCGACGTTCATCACGGCTTGGCCTGCTGGCACGGCACGCCCCGATACGTCCACTGTGAACGCCGGTTGGGGCGACACGGTGGCCAATGCTGCGATCGTGCCGTTGTCGGGTGCCGGAGCGATCGATCTCTACTCGCCGGCCGAGGTCGACCTGGTGGTCGACGTGACCGGCGTGTTCGTTGCGGCTGCGAGCGCGCGGGCCGGCCGCTTCGTGCCGACCGCTCCCGTGCGTCTGTTCGACTCCCGCGACGTCGGCTCGCTGCCGGCGGGGTCCGATGTCGTGGTTCCCCGGCCCGTGCAGGTGCCCGCCGATGCGCTCGCCCTTGCCGTGAACATCACGAGCGTCGGCGCGACGAGGCCCGGCTTCGTCACCGCCCATGCTGGGGGCACGCCGCCCCCGACGAGCTCGGTGCTCAACCCCGACGGGTCAGGCGCAGCGATCGCCGGGTCGACGATCGTCCCGATGTCTCCGTCCGGCGTGGCCCTGTACACGTCGGGCCCGACCGATCTGCTGGTCGACCTCGTCGGATGGTTCACCGGTGCCAGCGC
>JAYSLK010000480.1:0-3074 GCA_043725585.1 Actinomycetota bacterium | reverse complement strand
TGCGATGCGCCCGGTGCGGTCGCCCTCGTCGAGCAGCTTCCACGTGATCAGCCAGCCCGACACGACGAAGAAGGCGTCGACTCCGAGGTTGCCGCCGGGCAGGCGGTCGAGGTGGAAGCAGAGCACCGCCATGACGGCGAGCGAACGGATGCCGTCGAGTCCCGGTCTGTAGGTTCCCTCCTGACCGGTCACCTCGCGGACGGTATCAGTGTGACCGGTGTCATCAAAGCGCGACCCGGCCACCCTTGGTGGTCGGTTCGTCGTGCGTCGTGGATCGTCGAGCGCGTTCCACCCGGACAGCGGGTCCCCATGCACCGGCACCGCAGTTCCCCATGCACCGGCACAGCGGGTCCCGTTGCAGACGGATCGTGAGGTCCTGACGATTCCTGAACGATGTCTTCACGATGTCTGCATGGCCATCCCGTTGGCCGCTCGACACCCCCGCCGTACCTTCCTTTACGTGGGCAGGCGGACGCGCATAGTGGTAGTTCTGGCTGCAATGACGGCGGCTCCGGCATTGGGTGCCGCCGCTGGCGCTGCCGGGGCGGCACTGGAGTCCACCCACGGCCAGGTGCCCACCGAACCCGCCGCACCTGCTGCGGCCGCCGGGAACGCTGGTTCGGCGGCGTTGCAGCCTGCTCCGGCCGCGTCGATGTCGTCGGGCGAGTCGACGTTCCGACCGACCGCGGTCAGGCCGGTCGGCATCGCCTCCGCGATGGCGCCTTCCAGCTCCAGCGCGAGCGGCGGAGGATGGACCAAGCCGGCAGCGCGATCCAATCGGGTGGTCCTCGTCGGTGACTCGCTCGCGCAAGAGGTCACCCCGTTCCTTCAGTTCCTCACGCCGGGGAAGGCCTTCGTCCCCAAGTTCTGGGGCGGCACCGCTCCGTGCGACTGGCGCGACGTGGATCTGCAGGCCAACCGGAGGAGCGTCGTGGTGATCTCGTTCACCGGCAACTCGCTCACCGACTGCATGAGCGACGGTCAGGGCGGTCATCTCGTCGACGAAGCGGTGGTCGACCAGTACCGCTACGACATCGGCGTCTTGATCGACAAGGCCCGCCGCGTCGGCGCTCGCGTCGTGCTCGTCGGCCAACCTCTCCGCGACGCGACGTTCGATGCGGATGTGGAGGTGAACGGCATCAACGAGGTTTACCGGCAGTTCGCCGTGGCGTACCCCTTCGTGTCGTTCATCGACGCGGGTCGAGCCGTCGAGTTGCCGGACGGCAGGTTCACCGACCGGTTGCCGTGCACCTCGTACGACGTGGACTGCGCCGACGACGGCATGACGGTCGTGCGCGGCGACGGTGTGCACTTCTGCCCGATCGAGGGCGAGAACCCGTGTTCGGTGTGGTCGAGCGGAGCCTTCCGCTTCGCGCTGGTGATCGCCTCGGCGACCAACAACCCCCGCGTCTTCGACTGAGCGCTCGGTTCGGTTCGCGTTCTCGTGCGGTGGGTCAGGCCCACGAGCACTGCAGGTGCTTGATTCCGTTGATGAAGTTGCTCTGCAGGTAGTCGGGTTCGCCCGTGATGGTCATGTTCGGCAGGCGGTGACGGATTTCGTTGAACGCGACCGCGATCTCACGCCGGGCGAGGTTTGCGCCGAGGCAGAAGTGAGGGCCGCCGGCACCGAATCCGACCTGCTGGGGCTGCAGCGACCGGCGCAGGTCGAACTCGTGCGGGTTCGACCACACGGACTCGTCGCGGTTGGCCGAGTTGTACCACATGATGACCTTCTGGCCGGCCAGTACCTTGGTGTCACCGATCATGGTGTCCTCGGTCGCCGTGCGGCGGAAGTGGATGACCGGTGTTGTCCAGCGGACGATCTCGTCGACAGCCGTGCGTGTGACGCCATCCCAGTCGTTCCACCAGATCGCCTTCTGGTCGGGGTTCTGGGTCAGGGCGTACATCCCGTGACTGATCGCATTGCGGGTGGTCTCGTTGCCTGCGACCACCAACAGGATGAAGAACGAACCGAACTCCTGCGCGGTCAAACGCTCGCCGTCGACCTCGGCGTGCATCAACACGCTGGTGAGATCGTTCCCGGGGTTCTTCAGGCGGTCTTCGCCGAGGGCCTGGGCGTAGGCGAACATGCCCATCGCTGCGCCGATGAGCGCGTCGAGAGTGCCGCCGAAGTCGGGATCGCCGGCCCCGAGGATCGAGTTCGTCCACTGGAAGATCTGCGCCTCGTCGCTGTTCGGGATGCCCATCATCTCGCAGATGATCTGCAGCGGCAGCGGAGCCGCGAACTCGGTGACGAAGTCGCACTCCTTGTCCGGAAACCGCTCGATCAAGTCGTCGACGAGCGTGCGCGCCTTGTCGAGCACGTACCCCTCGATGCGAGAGACCTCCTTGGGGGTGAAGCCTTTCGAGACGATGGAGCGAAGGCGGAAGTGCTTCGGATCGTCCATCGCGATCATCGACCCGAAGAACTCGCTCATCTCCTGGGGCAGGTCGCCGATGTTGCTGCCCTTGCCGCTGATGAACAGCTGCGGATTGCGGCTCACGTGCCACACGTCTTCGTGACGGGTGAGGGCGAAGTAGCCCGGACCGCGCGGGAACGGGCTGTCGACGAAGTCCCATTCCTGGTAGTACGCCAGCTCGCGCTGTTGGCGCAGTGCGTGGTAGGCGCCCTCGCGGTACGTGCGAGGCTTCAACCAGAACTCGGGGTCGGAGAGATCGAAATCTCCGGCGCGGACGGACGTGTCGACGAGGGGGCTGACCGAGAGCATGAGACGATCGTACCCCGAACGTCTCAGATGCACGGGATCGGCCGTGTTGTTCGGTCTCACGTCGGGGCCCCGTTCGTCCTAGGTTCGCGGCGTGGCCGAGTTCACCTTCTTCGTCGACGCCTACCTGTACGGCTTCGGTGCCGGGGAGTTGGCGGCGACGGAGGCCGACCTGCACGAGTTGGGCGTTCGTTCCGTCGACATCCCCACCGGGTACGGCGCCGATCTTGGTGACCGGATCCCGGTGCGCGTCAACGCCACGCCGAAGGGACTGCGCTTCTACGCCAAGCTGCTCAACGTGCGCGATCACCTCCAGTTGGCCGATCTCGAGCGAGTGCTGGCGGCGGC
>JAYSLK010000479.1:0-9074 GCA_043725585.1 Actinomycetota bacterium | reverse complement strand
GTCGACCACGCGGCCAAGCCGCCGATCGCAGCGGGCGATCTCGAACCGTGGAGCTCGCTGATGACCTCGCTGGCGACGAATGCCAACGTGACGTGCAAGCTCTCGGGGCTCACGACTGAAGCGCACTGGCAGCAATGGACCGACGACGATCTGCAGTCCTGGGTCACGGTGATCCTCGATGCGTTCGGGCCCCGTCGCCTGATGGCAGGGTCGGACTGGCCGGTGTGCACGCTGGCGGCGACCTACGAGGCGTCTCTGGGCGTGGCCGACCGCCTGACCCGACACCTGACGTCGGCCGAGCGCACTGCCGTGCTCGACGGCACGGCGCGCAGCACGTACCGGCTGCCGGCACGTGACGAGGGGATTCCCCGGCCCATTTGAGGGGTGTTGTTCAACTGCGGTGCGTCAATGGCCGAGCCTCACCCTGAACACTTCGATGCCGGAACCTCGACATCCCGTCGAGCACCGGACCGTCCTCGCCATCCTCGATGCCGCACTGATCGTGCTGATGCCCGTGTTCGAACATCGAGCGGTCCCCCGCCCGCGGTTCAGGGGTTGGGGCACACCTCGTCGAGCAGGCCGCCGTCGCCCACCGAGGATCGCGGCGGTCGTTCGACCCACTGCAGGTATGAGGGATCGAGGAACCGATTCCCGTCGCGGAACACGTTGATCGCGGCGAGCGCGTCACCTCCACCGCCCATCTCGAACCATGTCTCTTCAGGATCGGGCGTGACGAAGTTGCTCAACGCCACCTCCTCGCCCAACAGGATGTAGTTGTTGGACAGCGATGCGATCATCGTGTTGCCGTCTTCGGGGTAGGACGAGACGAGCAGTGAGCCACCGCTGAGCAGCAACTCTCCACCGCACTTCGCCAGCACGTTGAAGCGGGTGCCCGGTGCGTCGTCGGCGGAGACGAACTCCACTTGGGTCCCCGTTGGGAACGGCGACGACCCCGACAGCGAGCCTGTGGAGCAGTCCGATGGTTCGGCCAGTGCGGCGATGGCGATCTCGATCTCCAAGGGTCCGTCGCCCGCGATGAGAAGGGCGGTGGTGCGCGCCGTTCCGTCCGCGCCTTCCTCGAGCGAGCCGGAGTACTTGGGAGCCACGATCGACACATCCTGTCCATACAGGTCCGAGGCGATCGGGGCTGCCATGTCGACGGCCTGCAGACCGCGTGGACCGCCCTCTTCGAATGCATAGGTGTTCACGACCCATACCGCTCCCGTGCCGTCGTCGACGAGCACATGACTGGTGGTCTCGACGCCGGCCCAGAAATCGGAGCAGGCGACGGCGATCGTGTATGCGCTGAACACATCACCCGACTGAATCGTCGCTTCGCCCGGCGACAGGGTGGGCGGTTCTTCGAAGCCGACGGTGGTCTCGGGCACCGTGGTGTCGACGTAGGTGGTGGTCGCCGCAGCTTCGGTGGTAGCGACCGCGGTCACCGGTGCCGAAGCGGTGACCGCGACCGTGGTCGCCGCAGCGGCTTCCGTGGTGGACGGAGCGCTGACGTCGTGATCGTCACCGCTGGTGAGCACCACGATGATCAACACCACGAGCAGGGCGATCACCATGCCGATCCCCGCTGGCACCAGCCATGGTGGTGGCGACTTCTTGGGTTCGACGGGCATCTGTGCATTCACGTGAAGCTCCCTCTCTCCGGCACCGTGGCAGCTCCAACAAGATTCTTCGAGCGGCCCAGAACTCGATCGACGCTAGTGGTGACCACTCTCACGGTGCAGCGATACCTGTGTGCGCGACGTCGTGCTCGCGCGGTTTCACCCGCCGCGACGGATCTCCTACAGCGGGCAGCATGGCCAGTAGCGTTCGACGCCATGTGCGACTCGCGAAATCGTCCGATGCCGGGATCGCTGAGATGATCGACGACACCACCATGATGTTCCGAGTCGCGCCGTTGCTGCTCGTCACCGGCACCAGCCTGATGGCCACGATCGTCGTCTTCGGAAACGTCACCGATCCGTCGTCGAACCTCCGCTACGTCGAGCGGATCATGTCGATGGACACCACGTACCGATCGCCGAGGCTGATGTGGCGAGCGATCACCTCATCGAAGATGCAACGCATCGCGTTCGGTCTCATCGTGATCATCGAGGCGATCACTGCCATCGCGGGGTGGATCGGCACGGTCACGTTGGCGCTCAACCTGCGCGCGAGCACCGAGTCGTGGCACGACGCCAAGTTCTGGGCCCTGGTCGCTCTCTGCTTGGCCCTCGTGGTGTGGCTGTTGATCTTCGAGGTGGGCGGCAACGAGTGGTTCGCGAGCTGGCAGTCCGACACGTGGAAGGCCGCAGAACAGACGCCCCGCATCAACCTGATCACCGTTGCGGCGCTCATCCTGCTCGCCCTCTCCACCTGACGTCTTCGGACGGGGGTCGAGCGTTCCGAGGCTCGATGTGCGGCGCGGTGATCGAGTGTCCCCGACCAACACCTCAGGGACGGTCTACCCCAACGGGACCACATGTTGCCAAGACCGTTTGCGGCCGTCCGCAGCTGTTGGTTTCATCCAAGACGAGTCCGGAGCGGCCGCCTAACCTCACACAACGGACGGGCATCCGCCTTTCTCCGACCCAAACACAGAAGGTCCGTATGGCACGCGAACTGGTCTACACAGGCTTCATGTCCCTCGACGGGGTCGTGGACTCGCCCGGCGGAACGGCCGAGGGCCGTCGCAGCGGCGGCTGGGTCATGGGCACCGAGTTCGTCCCGGAGGCGCTCGCACTCAAGGGCGAGGAACTCGACGACACGACGGCCCTCATGTTCGGGCGGCGCAGCTACGAGGTCTTCGCACCTGTCTGGCGCGACTCAGAGGACCACGCGGCGTACAAGGATCTGCCGAAGTACGTCGTGTCGACGACTCTCACCGACGCCGACCTGTTCGACGGTTGGGGTCCGACCGCGATTCTGCGATCCAGCGACGACGTCGCCCGCGTGAGCACAACGAGGGCGGCGCCATCTTCATTCACGGCAGCGCGGGACTCGTTCGCCGCCTCTCCGACGCCGATCTGATCGACCGGTACAACCTGTTGGTGTTCCCGGTGCTTCTGGGAGAAGGCAAGAGCCTGTTCAGCCGCGACGACCGAGACAAGCGTCAGCTGCGGCTCCGGGATTCCGCGAGCTACTCGAACGGTGTGACCAAGCTCCTCTACGACGTCGTGTACTGAGCAGGATCGAGCGCGATCGCACCACCGGCACCAGCGCTGAGCTGCCGAGCCGATCGTCCGACGTAACGGCGCAGCAGGCGAGCGAGGTGGGGCTCGTCGTAGTACTCGAGCTTCTCGACAACGTCGTGCACAGGTGCACCGGGGTGCCGAACACGATGGCGGAGTCGGGCATTTGAACGCACGTCCATGTGTCGCCCTCGCGTACTCGCCCCAGCGTGGCGCGCGCCCGCACATCGAGTTGTTCCGGCATCACATGGAACAGCGAGGGCTCGCCGCCTCGACGATCGATCGGCGCCTTGCGACGGTGTGCGGGCTGTACCGCTTTGCGCACATCGACGGCCGGATCGGGTCGAACCCGGCACAGTACGTCCGCCGCCCGAAGGTGCATCCGAGCCAGGGCCACGGGATGGACCGCACCGAACTCGGCCGGTTCCTGTTCACAGCAGAACAGGGCGGGCACCAGCGCGCCGCTCTCGCGGTGCTGCTCGGGCTCAATGGGCTGCGGGTCAGCGAATCCTGCGAGACCGACATCGGCGACCTGGGCTTCGACCGCGGCCACCGCACCCTCCGGATCCTCGGCAAAGGCCACAAGCCGGCAGTGATTCCGCTCGTCCCACGTACCGCTCGCACCGTCGATCTCGCGATCGGCGAGCGGCGTGAAGAGCCGATCCTGGTGCGCCACGACGGTCAGCGTCTCGACCGTCGCACCGCACATCGGTGGGTGAAGTCGATCGGCAAACGAGCCGGACTCGGTCACGTGCATCCGCACATGCTCCGAGGAGCGTTCATCATGGCTGCCCTCGATGCAGGGGTGCCGCTGCGTGACGTGCAACTCGCCGCCCGCCACGCGCACCCGCGCACAACCACGATCTACGCCGACGTCGCGAGAACTTCGATCGCCACGCCGCCTACGTCGTTGTCGCGTTCGTCGCCGGAACATGAGGTCGAGTCGTCGCTGACCCGGCGCGTCGGCCTTGTCAAGGAAGATCGAGCAGAACCGCGATCGTCTCGCGGATCTGCGCCAGCGCCGCGACACCGACGTTTCCGTGGACCTGGAGGATCCGACGCGGCGACACCGAGCGAACGTGCTGGCATTGCGCTGCCGATGTGGCGTCCAAGCCGTTGGCATCGTCGGGGGCAAGCACGATCTCGGAGTGAAACCGCCGGATCGTCGAGGTCAACGGCACAACATGGATCACCGAAGGCGACGAATCGAGGATGCGCTGAGCCGTCACCACCACTGCTGGGTGCCGGAAGCCCGCCTCACGGCCCTCCGGAGCACCGAAGTCGAGATCGACGACATCACCCGAAGTCGGCATCAAGCCACAGCACTTCGTCGGCATCGAGCGGCGACCGAAGATCCAGACCGATCCGATCCTGCCGGAGCGCCCGCACCGCCAGCGTGACGGTGTTGCCCACCGTGGTGTTCAACTCGGCGGCGAGCCGCTTCAAGTCCTCGTGTGTCGAAACGTCAATCCGAACACTCGTACTCTGCATGCAGATCAGCATACAACGACGTAGTGACCGGACGGACAGAACCGCCCCAGAACGCCGGTTACACGGGTGATCGACCTCTGGGGATGAGGGCTCGGGCGGCTCTCGTCACGGGGTCCCGTCATTCCATCGATAACTGGAGAGGGACAGGCCTGGATGCTCGGGGCCAGTCAGGGCCGCGTGGTGGTTGTCGCAGCTGTGTTCGCTGTCGCCGGGTCGATGCTGGGAGGGACGGTGTCGAGGTCAGAGCTTGGTCCCGAACACGCCTGCGGCGCTGGCGCGTTCGCCGAGGGGCACGCGCTGAGTCGTAGGGCCTGTCCGAGTGCCAGCAGGGTGGAGGCGTTTCGGCCTGAAGCTTCGAGTTCTTCGACGGACAGGCCTTGCAAGGCGAGGAGCTGTTCGAGCGTGATGCCCTGGGCGACGGCGATCGACTGGTAGGTGTCTCCGTCTTGGACGACGTAGAGGGTGCCGGGTTGGTACGCGACGGTGATGTCGACGGTGGTGCCGCACGGCGCGGTCGTTCCCGGGATGGTCGCCTGTCGAATGATGACGTAGAGATCGGCGTCGGGAGCGTCGGACGGCCCGGGGAGCTCAGGCAGTGCATTGGACGCGAGCCCGGCGGCGAGCAGGGCATCGGCGGCATGGACCCAGGACATGCCAGCCACGTTCGGGACCTCCGACTGGGCGTTCGTGCTCGAGCAGGTCGGGGTCGGGTTGACCGCCGCCGGCGATGAGGTCTGGCCGAGCAGCGTGGTGGTCGTGTCCGCAATGCCGGGTGAGGTCTCGGTGGGGTCGTTCGCTGCGCCGGGCTGGGTGGGGGCTGCGTCGTTGTTGGTGCCGATCGCGACGAGACCGCCGACGCCGGCGAGGACGACGAGTGAAGCGGCCACGGCCAGGTACGGTCGACGCTTGCTGGTGGCACCGCTGTCTGCCAGCAGTTGCGCTGGGTGGTCGTCGGGCTGCGGGGCGGTGGCGATGATGTCGCCGAGGGAGGAGCGGACGGCGCGGTCGAGATCTGTGGTCATGTGAGTGCCTTTCGGAGATGTGTGCGGGCGCGGGTGAGATGACGACGGACGGTTCCGTGCGAGACGTCCAGCAGCGCAGCGATGTCGCGTTCGCTGAGGTCTTCCCAGTAGACGAAGTAGATGACCGTGCGCTGAGCGAGGCTCAGGGAACTGATGGCACGGCGGACATCGATGAAGGTGTCTGGGCCGACGGTCGAAGTAGGTCCGACTGCGGCAAGGTCGCGTCGCCAGCGTCGCTCTCGTGAGCGATGGAGATCGTGGGCATGGTTCGCAACGGCACGCATCAGATACGCCCGCTCACTCCCGATGGGATGGTGTTCGAGCTTGGGGGCTGCCCGGAGGAACGCTTCGACCGTGATGTCGTGTGCGTCGCCTGGCCCGACGAGCACGGTTGCGAAACGCATGAGATCTGCGGCGTGAGCGCGCCACAACTGGTCGGCACCGGTTGAGGGGAATCGCTCGACGTTCATCATTCAAGTAGGAGACGTCACCACCCCCAGCGGCGCGTGACACCACCCCGCGAAAGGGCGACTTCGCCGCTGCCAGGTACCACCCGACCGGCCCGCCGCAACGCTGGGGAGCCCGCACAGAAACCTGTTGGCTCGGCGCCACGCTCCCTGGGTCGCCTCACCACACTGCCCCCTACCGCCGGGCTCGCGTGGTGCGGGATCAGAGTGTGGTGACCTCGGTGATGAGGCCGAGCTTGCGAGCTGTCGGCCATCGACGGTCGGTCGTCACGAGTCGGTCCGCCGTTGCGTGTGCAGCGGTCGCAATGACGAGCGCGTCGGGGAGCCGAATCGATGTGTGCTTGGCGCGAATGCCCGCCGCCATTCGTGCGATCGCTGCGTCGAGCGGGACGATCTCGATCGGGACGCGAACGAAGAGGTCGTTGACGATCTCGATGGCGCGTTGGCCTCGACGGGACGGACCGACGAGGCACTCGGCGAACGCTGATGCAGCCATGGCGAGACGGTCACCGGACCGCACCGCTTCACCGAGCGTGTGCGTGGCTGACTCGTGGTGGGCGTCAGTTGCGTCGAGGAGCCCGATGACGACGCCTGCGTCGAGATGGATCAGTCCCATTCGTCGCGTAGTGATTCGAGCGCAGCCTCGGCGTAGGCGCCGGTGAGCGCCCCAGTGAACTCGGCGAGCACGTCGTGTTCGCGTTCCAAGACGACTCGCCCCGGTCCGTCTGCTCGCGCCACGAGACGCTCGCCTGCTTCAAGTCCGGCTGCGCGCAGCTCCGCAACCGGGATGGTCACCTGGTGTTTCGAGCTGATCGTGGTCGCCCCTCGGCGGCGTTGCTTTACTTTGGCCATGAAGGTAAAGGTATCCGACGCTGCCGCGACTGGCAACCACTGCCCCCTATCGCCGGCTATTCGGCGGGCAGCGGCGTGCCTTGGTGCCAGCGGATTCGCATGTGGCCCAGGTGCTCCATCCACAGCGATGAGCGGCCCACGGAACGACCATCTCGAACGGACACATACGCGACGATCACGACACCATCGGCGACCTCGTCGGCACGTACGTCACGCACCACCGGCGATTCGTAGTTGCCTGACTCGCTCGGCAGCGCGTCGAGCGTCGCCTCCCGGGTCCACCATCGGCCCGACTGGCCACGCTCTGCGAAGTCCGGATGCAACAACTGCTCCAGACGGGACGCGTCCGACCGAACCGTCGCGTCGAGGAGAGCCCACTCACCAGCCAACGCTTCTTCAACTCGATCCACTCGCGAAGCGTTGCATGGATGCCCGCTCGTGGCGGACAAGGTTGATCCAACCGGCAGCCAAGGGCGGGCCGCAGAGCTCGACCAAGTTCTGGCTGTCGACAGGACGGCACAACGCGACCGCACAAGCGCTGATTCCTCGCTCGGAGGAGACCGCAAGCCGCTCGGCGACGTCAACTACTGGTGGGACCTCGACCGACCTCGCGCCTGCCGACCATCACCTACCGCCAGTGTCGCCCTCGCTCGTGTTCGTGGAGGATGGGTCGTGCGTTCGCAGTCGTGTGTCGTCAATGCGTTCCACCGCTCGGAGCCTGGCTGCGACAATTGCGCCGTGTCCTCGAGCCTGCACTTCGCCGACCTTCAGCCCGCAACCGAGCTGACCGGTCTCACCGAGCGTCCTGACGGGTCGCGAGACGGCCCGCAACGACGAGCTTCGCCAACTGCCCGGCAGTGAGATGCCGGGCCACTTCGCACCACGCAGCTCGGTCTCCAGCGTGACGACACGGGTGAGTTCACGCACCTTCGAATACGACAGATGCCCATCCCAGAACGACCGCTTCACCAACGGCAACCCCTGAACCGCCTTCGCCACCCGCAACCGCTCCGACGCAGCCACCGTCGCAAGCCCGCACTTCCACGACAACCAATGCTGGACCGACACACACCCCCACGACCCCCACGCCTGTCGCCGGTCGTACTCGACCAACACGTCCAAGAACCGGGCCAGACCCCGGCTCTCCCACGCCGCATGAGCAACAAGCTCAGCCTCCAACTGTTCGGTCGCGACATCACACAGATCCATCACCCGATCATGACCGAAGGTTGCGACATCAACCCGCCCGACAGCCACCCGCAGACACCCGACCCACTTCCCGCGGGAAAGCACCACCAGCCACCACATCCGCCTCGCGAGGACGGCCCACGCGGACACGCTGGACGCTGATCCACCGATCGACCGCACACAGCGCGAGGAGATCCGACACTCCCCGACGTGGATCACCGAAGGCGACGCGTCGAGGATGCGCTGAGCCATCACCACCACCGCTGGGTGCCGGACGCCGGCCTCACGTCCCGTCGGGGCACCGAGCTGCCACCTACCGCCGATCACCCGTACAACAGCGGGTCGGCAGCTGCTCATTCGATCAAGCCATCAATCGATCCAGAAGCGCCGCTTTCGTGAACCACCCTCTGGATTGTCGACGATGTTCTCGAGCACCCCGCCACATCGAATGATCACTCGTGCTGATGCGTCGTTGTCTTCGTCACACGTGACGAGCACCCGGTCGACGTCGTACGACCGTGCGACGATGAGGCTCTGGGTGAGGATCTCAGTGGCGAACCCTCGCCGGCGGCACCTCGGAAGCACGGCGTAGCCGATGTGGCCGCCTGCTGCGAGCAAGAAGTCGTTCAGCCAGTGACGGATCGATGCCCTCCCGACCAGGTCGTCCCCGACGAACGCAAGCAGGAACGTCGCCGGCACCCACGGCTCAGGAAGCTGCGTCGCTCGTCGCGCGAGATCCAGCTGCTCGACGTACTCCGGCCACGAAGTGTCCGGCCGGAGGCCGATGGCGAAATCGAAGGCCTCGACGCTGAGTGCCTGATGGGCAGATCTGACGTGTTCCTCGTCGGACAGTCGAACCGGGCGCA
>JAYSLK010000478.1:0-12682 GCA_043725585.1 Actinomycetota bacterium | reverse complement strand
ACACCCTGCGGTAGTAGACTTGGCCGTACTTGCGGCGCACCGCCTCGAGCGATCGATACGGATCGACGTAGTAGTCCGGGTCGAACGGGCTCTCATCGTGCGTCAGCCGGAACAGCGCATGCGCGAGCCGGGGCCGATTGGCCAGGAACCGAACAGCGGGAATGGCGATCTGTTCGATGCGCATCGTCAACTCCCTCCCCTGCGTCTCAGCGTCGCGTCCACGGCGTCCTCGCCGGACCAGCCACGGACGAGCCGACGTGCCAACCGTAGCTCTCCTTCCGCGAGGGTCGACCCAGCTGTCGAGACGCGACGCTCCGGTCCAGCACGCACCGCATCAACATCCGGCCTCGCCCATGACCGACCGTCCTCGCCCACGCTCGCCACCACGACCCGACCGACGAAAAGTGCAGCGACGTCACCCGGTGCAGCCGTGCTGAACGTCAGTCCAAGTACGGATTCGGTTTGGACGCCCGACCATCGGGTGCCCGTCAACAGACAGGAGCAGATCATGGTCACCACGAGTAGGCGAGTTGCGATGGTGTGGCAACGACGGTCTCCGCCGTCGCGATGGGGATGGTGGGTACCGCGTCGGCGAGTGTCGAGCGCGCCAGTTCGTTCCACGGGGTGTTCAGCGAAACGCTGACGGGTTCGGTTGCCGGCTACGACATCCATGGTTCGGCGAAGATGACGATCGGTTCGGCAGGCACGGTGGTCAGGGTGAACGTGTCGGGCCTCGATCCGCTCAAGGTGTACCGGTCGCATCTGCACAACGGCACGTGTGCCTCAGGTGGTGGCGGTCACTACCAAGACATTGAAGGTGGGTCGGTCGTCCCGCCGAACGAATTGTGGCTGAGCACGAACGGGTCTGGGTTGGAGCCGAACCCTGGCGGGGTCGCCCATGGTGCCGGCTCGGCGACGTGGATGGCTCGTGTCGCGAGCGCTTCGACGAACGCCCGATCGGTCGTCGTGCACGCACCGGGCAGCGGCGCCAGGATCGCGTGCGCTGACCTGCAATGAATCGCACCGGCAATGGCTGGATCGCCGCTGGCGGCGGAACCGACGACGTCGCTGGGAAGTCGGCGTCGCTTCGCGGCGAAATCTCCGAGCGGTTGTGGGTGCTGATCGTGGCCGGGATACCGACCGGCGTGCTCGTGGCCGGGGTGGGAAGTCGGTTGGCGATGCTGGTCCTTCGGCTGACATCACCCAACTCGGTCGTCGGCGTGACGAGCGACGACGGTTTCGAGATCGGCCGGTTCACGCTCGGCGGGACCTACAACCTGTTGATGCTGGGTGCCGTGGTCGGTGTGATCGGTGCGGCCGCCTATCGCGCGGCCCGACCTTGGTTACTGGGCCCCGCCTGGTTCAGACGACTCACCGTCGCTGCCGGGTCGGGGGCAGTCGTTGGATCGGCCCTACCCGTTCGCTTGACGGGCGCCGCTACTACGAGTTGAGCGCGAGTGGGCGGTCGGTGGCTCGGGTCGAGTTGGGTCGCTTGCGGACGCTGGTTGATCGGGTGACCCGCACGCTCGACGGTGGAGCGATCGCATGAACGTGATCGTCGACAAAGGCCTTCTGCGTGCGTACGGGGCGCTGGTGGCCCTGTACCCACGCCAGTTCCGCGATGAGTACGGCGCAGACATGGTGCAACTCGCCCGAGACGCCTGCCGCGACGATCCGACGTGGCGGGTCGCCGGTCGTGTCCTCGTCGATCTCGCAGTGTCGATTCCCACCCAACACCTGGAGGCCCACGTGCACCGAACCCCTTCCCACCTCGTCCCGCTCATCTACACCGCTGTCGCCGGGGCGGGGATCGTTCTCGCTCTCGCCGGCGGAACGACCGCTGCTTCGCTGATCATCGGGGTCGTGGTGGCCGCGGTCGCCGGAGCGCTCGCGGTCATCGCCTGGCGCCGGGCCACCCCGGTCGGCGGATCCGTCCGGACAGATCATTGGTGGAAGCTCGTCGTGGCCGGTCCGGTCATCATCGGCGGCGTCATCGTGGCTGCCGGGATCGGAGTCGAAGCCTGGTTTGTCGGGATGTTCGCTGTGTTCTTGGCGCTGATCCTGTCCGGTGTCGGTCTCGTGCTCGGACTGGTGCGACTCGCCACGCGTCGACGGCCAGCGCTGCCGTCATGACACGGCGTTCCTTCGCCGGAGCAGTCGTCATCGCGTGTTGCGCGCTGGTCGGATGCGCTGGCGCCGACGGCTCGGGGCGGCGGTGGAGGTCACAGGGGCACGATCTGACCTCGAGTTCTGCGAGTCGATGGAACACCTCATTGCGCTGTTGGCGCCGAGCGGTCCAACAATTCCCCAGGCGACACCCCTGCTCCGCCGCTCGAAGTCGTCGTGCCTGGCGTACGCAGCTGGTGGGTTGGTCGTCCAGTCGACGACCACATCACACTGCGCGCCGATGCCCACGACGTCTGGCGCATTCTCTACGGGCGCACGAGCCGCGAACGGTCGTCGCCGCGGCCGACCACATGTCGTCGGCGTGGGCGTGCCCAAGAATCCTCGAGTCGTCCGCCCGTAGCCACCCTGACGTAACGATCAGATCTATGTCACCCGTACGTTGAGTTGGTGCGTCAGCATCACATGGATGGACCCACCCAATCCGACGTCGTCGCTCTTGGCGGTGTCATGACAAAGATCGACCTCGTCGTGACGTCTACGTCGTTGGCGGAGTTGTTCACGGCACACTCCCGGCGGCTCGTGGGGGCCCTGACCGTCTATTCCGGTGACCACGCCGATGCCGAAGATCTGGCGCAAGAGGCATTCGCCAGGATTCAGAGCTCGCCCCGGCAGCTGCGCGATCCGGATCGAATCGTGAGCTACCTGTACTCGGTGGCGTTCAATCTGGCCCGAACGCGCTGGCGCCGTGAACGAAGCCTCGGCCGGGTGCTGCAGCGCCTCGGGCACAGCGTCGAGTCGGACCCTGACATTTCAGTTGCATCGTTGCAGACCTCGACAGTTGCGGCCACAACGGCAGCGGTCACCGCACTCCCCGAACGCCAGCGGGCCTGTGTCCTGCTGCGTTACTACACCGACCTCAGCGTGGTCGAGACCGCCTTCACCCTGGGGATCTCGATCAATTCGGTCAAGACGCATCTCCAACGTGCACTGTGCACTCTCCGAACCACTCTCGTCGACGAGGATCCAAGATGAGCGACATCGAAACACTTCTGCGTCAGAGCTTCGAAACTCATCGCAACACGGTCACGGTCGACGGCGATCTGTTGGACGGTGCGATCGCCCGTGGTGGGCGCCGGACACGGCGGCGACATGTCGCGTTCGGCGGCGTTGCGGTGATCGTCTCGGTCCTTCTGGTCGCATCACTGGCGATCGTCGTGTCGGTACGCGACACGGACGAGAGCGATCTCGTACGCAGCAGTGAACCGGCCACATGGTGGTCGGCAGTGGAGATCACCGACCCGTCGATCTTCTCCGGTAACGGTGACACGTTCCTCGGTCAGATCACGCCGTGGCAGGATCAACTGGTCGTCTTCGGGGTCATCCAGCCGAACTCTGGCGAGGCTGACGACTACGCGTGGATCACCGACAACGGCGTCGATTGGGAGCGGCGGCTGCAGGACCTGCCCGCCGGGTGCGGCTTCCACGATGGAGCGGTTGCTGTGGGCGACCGGCTTGTCGTCACGTGCAAGATCCATGACCCCGACGTTGATGGCGGGCGCATCGGCGTGGCCACGACGTCGGATCTCGAGTCGTGGACCGTGACGCCCATCAGCGAGAACAGTCAGTGGTTCGGATCCCTCATCGGCGCCGGACCCGACGGCAGCGTCGTGATGCAAGCACTCGAGGCCGACGACCCCAACACCACACTCGGGTCGACCATGCGGATCTGGTCGACAAGCGATCTCGTGACCTGGACACCGATCGCCGGCGAGACGCCGACGACGCTTCTCAACGGTGCGGCTTCTGCCATCCGTACGTTCGACGACCGCATCGTTGTGACCGGCATGTTCAACGACTGGGCTGATCAGGCCGATCCCTCTGTCGTCCCGGTACGCATGCACCCGGCCATCTGGGTGTCGACCGATGGCGCCCCGTTCGTTCGCACGCTGCTTCGATCCGCCGACGGTTCGACGGGCCCCTCCGCTGCTGTCATGGACGTGGTGTCCACCGGCTCAGGTTACGTTGCGGTCGGCACTGCGGGCGATCCTCCCTCGGGGCTCGCCTGGATCTCACGGGACCACGTCGGCTGGTCGACCGTCACGGTCGCCCCCGGCGCGCCAGGGCCGGATGTCGACGAGGCACTGTCGCGATCGTTGTGGGACGTCGTGGTGCTCCCCGACGGCACGTTGCTGGCCGCCGGCTCCGGACGGGCCCGCGGGGGTGCAGTCGCCGAGGGATGGTTGTCCTACGACGGTGGTGCCAGCTGGCAATCCGTGGGTGTCGGGCCCGATCGTGTCGCGATGTGGAACGGTCAAGCCGTCGGGGTGGGGTCCACGTCCGCCAGCCAGCCGACGTTTTGGACGTGGGGCGGCGACGTCCCAGCGCGCAGTCCATCCGGCAGCGGGATGGTTGATCTCGGGTCGGCCGACGACCTCGAGGTCGGCGAGGTGCGATGGTACGCCGAACATCAGCTCTACCTCGTACGCACCGACTCGACCGTGATGGCGTTCGCCCAGCAATCCCCGCAACAGGGATGCCGGATGGCGCTCGCCGTCGACCTCGACCTTCCCGAGCCCTACCTACCGGACGGCGCAGTTTTCAGCGATCCCTGTCACGGCGCATCCTTCGCCCTCGACGGCACGCATCTCGGTGGTCCATCTCCACGAAACCTCGACCAGTACCTGGTGATCGTGCGCGCCGGGCGTATCACTGTCGACATCACGCGCCTCCTGGCAGTCGCGCAATCGCCACTCCAGGACGGGGTCGACCCCAACCGAGATTCATAGTCAGCGCCGCCAACTCTGTCTCAGCAACTACGCCGGCGCCGACCATCGGTCGGCGGCGCGTCTGTCGCCGGTGGTACGGACGACGAAGGTTGGGGCGACAATGAAGGGCCGCCAGCCGTCAGCGGATGCCGATCCGCTGACGGCCCTGCCGACGCTCACTTCCCGAGCTGGGCGCGAATCGCGCCGCCGGTGTACTCAGCATTGTGGACGTTCACGTAATAGTTGCTCGACTCGAGGAGCGTGATGTCCGCAGCGAGATCGGCATTCTTGGTGTCGATGCATCCAGCCGACGATCCGTTGCTCGGAGCAGACAGCGTGACGACGACCGGACCGTTGGAGCCGGCTGCGGCCTCGTGAATGTGGGCTGCGGTCGCCGGTGCGATCTTGTCGGTCTCGATGACGTAACAGATCACCCCGCCTCCCGTGGAGAAGACGTACACCTCGCCGCGTCCATTCGGATCACCGACGATCTTGCCGCTCGTGGCACCGTTGGCGACCTCGGATCTCCCATCGAGCGTCCCCGTCGTGAGAGCGCCGCCATGACCGGCGCTCGCGCCGCCGGCGACGCCCAGCCCGATGGCGACCACCACGCCGACTCCAGCGATTCCTGCTCCAAATTTGGCTCGGTTGTTCATGTCAAGACATCCTTTCGTTTTGGGATGCCGGAGGTTCGACGCTCGGCCAGATCTGGATTGGTCAAATTGAGCGCCTCCGTTCACGCACTCTGATTCGGCCTGGGTCTTGCGGGTGCTCGGTGGGATGGTTTCGCCAGGGGCCACCGTTGTCGGCGAGGTTTCTTGTTCTTCCCGGGTTCGTCTGGTCGCGTAGGCGAGCGCCTCGGGCTCGCCACCCACCCGATGGGCGACGACGACCAACTGGCGAAGTGTCAGCGCCTCACGACGGGGCGCTGGCGGCCGACGGGGGCAACAACACGAACTTGCCCACGTGCCGCTTCAACAGGAACTCTCGCTGCGCGTCGGCGATGCGTTCGAGCGGGAAGGTGGCGGCGACGAGCGGCTTGATCTCGCCCCGCTCGATGTAACCCACCAGGTTCGAGAAGACCGGTTCGTCCCAGGCGGTGCAGCCGATGAGGGTGATGTCTTTCAGGTAGAGGGTGCGCATGTCGAGCGGCACGATCGGCCCGCCGATCGCCCCCGACGACACGTAGCGGCCACCGCGCCGCAGCACCTTCAGCATCGACCCGAAGCCCGGTCCGGCCACGTTGTCGACCACGAGGTCGACCGAGTCCTCGCCCAGCACCTTCGCTGGATCCTCGTGGCGGTCGATGACCCTGTCGGCCCCGATGGCCAGCAGCTGGTGGGCCTTGTCACCACCCACGACCGCCGTGACGGTGGCACCGCGGCGCTTGGCCAACTGCACCGCGGCGGACCCGACGCCGCCCGAGGCACCGGCGACGAGTACGTGCTCGCCGGCGGCCGCTCGCGCCCGGTGGAGCATGTTCTCGGCCGTGGCATAGGCGCACGGGATGGTGGCCAGCTCGACGTCGGACCAGTCGCAGCGCACCTCGAACACCTCGCTGGCCGGCACCTTCACGAACTCGGCGAACGCGCCGTCGAAGTCGGAGCCCATCCAGAGGTTGCCCATCGACCCGAAACCGTGCGGCCGCGTGCAGGCCCGCACCAGCACCCGACGGCCCACCAGCGCATGGTCGACTCCCGGGCCGGCCTCGACCACGAGTCCGCAGCAGTCGGTGCCCTGGATGAACGGGAACGGGGTGGCCTCGTTCCAGCCACCGTCGGCCTTCTGGGAGGGGCGTTGCTCCTCGACCGCAGCCGCAGCGTTGGTCTCGGTGATGACCGATGACGAGTACCAACCGAGCCGGGTGTTGATCTCGGTGTTGTTCACCCCGGCGGCCAACACGCGCAGCAGCACCTCCCCCGGGCCCGGCACGGGAACCGGTACGTCGCACCACACGAGCCGGTCGTAGCCACCGTTGCCGGTGGTGACCACGGCCTTCACGTCAGTCGACCAACGAGTCGGCGCGTCGCCCGGCCCGCTCGAGGTGGATCGGCAGCACCCGGCCGTAGAGCTGGCGGGCACGTTCCGGCTGGGCCACCATGCCGGGTTCCTCGACGTAACTGAAGATGGCCACGTAGCGCATGCGTGTCCCGTGCAGCGGCGTCACACGGTGCAGGGAGTAGCGCCCCTTGAAGATCTGCAGGTCGCCGGGTTCGAGGCGCAGCGAGCGGATCAGCGATTGGTCGCCGTCGAGCACCCGTTCCACACCTTCGTAGTTCTCGTCGGTGGGAGTGCGCAGGTAGGGGCTGTACTCGAAGTCACCGCCCTCCTGCGCGTTCTGGATGGCAAGGGTGACCGTGTAGTTGTTGGTGTCGAAGTGCCACGGGAACCCGTTGCCCTCCTCGGCCAGGTTCACGATGACGTCGGCCAACGGGTCGGCGTAAGGAAAGAACCGTTCCTCACCGAGAGCTGCTTGCACGAACGGGGTGAACGCAGACCACTCGTAGATGGACCGCAAGATGCTCTCGGGACCGAAGTGGTCGGCCGGCACGAACGCGTTCGAGCGGTCGAAGAAGCGGCGCAGCGGGTGCGTGGGGGGCAGGTCGTCGCGGTCGACCGTGAAGTAGGGGTTGGTGCGGTTGAAGTTGCGATGGCCGTACTCG
This sequence comes from Actinomycetota bacterium, assembly GCA_043725585.1. GTDB lineage: Bacteria > Actinomycetota > Acidimicrobiia > Acidimicrobiales > Ilumatobacteraceae > VFMC01. Next base: position 5,127 of record JAYSLK010000478.1, on the reverse strand, counting down.
GCGGTGCCATCGCACTCGGCGACGATGGCCGGCAGGTGCTCTGCCCGCACGAAACCCTTCAACACGGCGCATCCCACGCTGTCGATGGCCTCGCGCGCCGTGGCGATCACGGCGTCGCGCCGCGGCCCGGGCTGGTGGACCGGATAGCGGTCGAGATCGATGTAGCCGCTCGCAACAGGCAGCGCGACAGATTCCATGCGGCGAATGCTATGCCCGTGTCGGCTGGTCCTCGTGCATCCGGGCCTGCCGCCAAAGGCGGTGATGAAGTGCGATCTCTCCAAGCCCGCCTCGCGGGCGACGACGATCCCCTCCGCCCTCGTGATGACGTGCAGCTCCGAGAAGACCGCCGACACGTAGTTGCGCACGGTCTTCTCGCTGATGAAGAGCTGGCGCCCCATGGTGGTGTTGTCCAGACCGCGCGCCATCCGTTCGAGCACGTCGCGCTCTCGATCGGTCAGATCGGGAAACGGGGACGGCGCTGCGGCGACCGACTGTTCGGACAACAGCACGCCCATCCGCAGTGCCGCGGCCACCGAGTCGTCGTCGTCGTCGAACATCGTCAGCACCAGCACACCGACATCCGGCGCGGCCTCGGTGAGCTGCCGGGTGGCCTCGATGCCGGTGAGGTCGGGCATGTGCAGGTCCATCAACACCACATCCGGCCGGTGGTGCAGGCCGGCTCACACCGCCTCAGCGCCCGCGGCCGCTGTGGCCACGACCTCGATGTCCTCCTCGCCGGCGAGGAGGGTGGAGATCGCGCGACAGCGCAGCCAGCTCGGCATCATCCGCCAGCTTCGTCGCCGCTGCGTCCAAGCCCATCGCCACGCGTGCAAGGGTGGGTCCCAAACCGTCGTGCAGGTCGTGTCGCCGCCGTCGCCGCTCCTCTTTGCGTGCCCGCGCGAGGTGGTCGCGCGACCGGGGCGATCACGGGGCGGCGCAGGTTGGGTTCATGAACGATGACACGCTGTTGCTCCTCGATCGGGCGATCGATGCCGTCGAGCCTGTGGTGGCTTCGGTGAGCGCTGCCGATCTCGCCCGTTCCACCGAGTGCGAGGGCTTCGACCTGGGAGCTCTCGTCGCGCACCTCGTCGGCAGTCTTCGAGGCTTCGCCGACGTCGGCGAGGGCAAGCCACTGCGGTTCGATGCCGACCCCGACATGACCACCGAGGGGATCTCGAATGAGTACCGCTCGGCTGCCGATCGACTCGTCGCTGCCTTCCGACCGACCGGAGCACTCGAGCGGAGCTTCGCTATGCCGTGGGGTGACACGACGGGGGCGCAGTTTATGGGCTTCGAACTGATCGAACTGATCGTGCACGGCTGGGACATCGGTCGGTCACTGGGATGGGCTGCCGCGTTCGACGACGATCTCGTCGAAGCAGTGCTGTTCGGTGCTCGAATGTGGGTCGACGACTCCACCCGAACGCCGCAACTGTTCAGCCCGGAGGTGCCGGTCGCCACAGATGCTCCTGTGCTCGACCGCCTCGTCGGCTTCCTCGGGCGACAACCTGACTGGACCGCGTCGGCGTAGGTGGCTGCGGACGATTGCCGAGTCGCAATACTCTGCGATCGCCCGCACCGCGAGCCTTCGGCACCACCAACGAGAGGCACCATGACCACGTCGTACGGAGAACAGCACCGCAGACTGCAAGACCAGTTCGACAGCCGCACGATCGCCGATGTGCTCGCGGCCGTGATCATCAAACCCGAGATCGACGACGAGACCAAAGCCTTCATCGAGACACGATCGTTCTTCTTCCTCAGCACCGTCGACGAAGACGGTCAACCAACCGTGTCACACAAGGGAGGCGCCGCAGGATTGGTGCGGGTGATCGACCCGACGACGATCGTGTTGCCCAGTTACGACTGCAACGGCATGTTCCTCTCCATGGGCAACATCGCCGGCGACGGACGTATCGGGATGCTGTTCATGGACTTCGAACACCCACATCGAGTTCGGGCGCACGCCCACGCTGTCGTGAGCGGTGACGATCCGATGATGAGCCACTACCCGGGCGCCGACCTGATCGTTCGCGCCACCGTGACGGACACCTTCGTCAACTGCCCCCGATACATCACACCCCGTACGCCCGGCGAGTGTCGAAGTACGTACCCGACGCCAATGGCAACGCACCGCTGCCCGGTTGGAAGAAGATCGACGCGCTTCAGCCGTTCCTCCCAACACGATTCCAAGGAATCGCCGAAGTCCGAGAACGACGTGATCACCGGCGGGGAGTACGACCGACGCGTGCGGAGCGGCGACGCATGACCAGCTGTCGACCAGCCGTCCACCACACGCAAGGCGGCACGAACGGGGGGATGTCATGACCGCAGGGGCGAAGGTGAAGGTGATGGACCTCGCGTTCGTCCGCTTCCGGTCGCCGGACCTGGACCAGATGGAGACGTTCCTGACCGAGTTCGGCATGCATCGCTCCCACCGCGACGACACCACGCTGTACATGCGTGGCACCGACGACGAGGGCTTCGTTCACGTGACGCACCGAGACGATGAGCCGGGGTTCGTCGGCCTGGCGTTCGAGGCGCGTTCCGAGGCCGAGCTCTCCGTGTTGTCGAGTCTCGACGGCTTCTCACCCGTCGGCGACCTCGACGGGCCGGGCGGCGGTCGCGTCGTTCGAACCATCGACCCCAACGGCTTCCAGGTCGAGGTGATCGCCGCGCGTGGCTCGGTCGGGCGACTCCCCATCCCCGACACCTCTCCCCGCAACGACGCAGCATCCAGGCCCCGCACCGGTGCGCCGGTCCGGCTCGGCTCCGGGCCGTCCCACGTGCAACGGCTCGGTCACTGTGTGCTCGACGTGGTCGACTTCCGGGCCAGTGAGGCCTGGTACAAGGAACGCTTCGGACTGGTCACGTCCGACGAGATCGCACTCGACGAACGCACCTCCCTCGGCGCGTTCCTGCGCTGCGATCAGGGCGAGCAGTACGTCGATCACCACACGTTGTTCCTGATCGGCATCGGGCGGGCACGTTTCAACCACGCCGCGTTCGAAGTCGCCGGTTTCGACGACCTGATGAACGGCCACACGCATCTCGCGGCGAACAAGCGCGCTGCGCAGTGGGGCATCGGCCGTCATCTGCTCGGGAGCCAGATCTACGACTACTGGCTCGACCCGCACGGACACATGGTCGAGCACTGGACCGACGGTGATCTGTTCAACAACGACTCCCCACCGAACGTCGCAAGCGTCCACGACCTGCTCGCATCGCAGTGGGGACCGACACACGGCGGACCACCCGCCTGACGAGCCAGGTCGGCTCTCGATCTACGATCTTGCTCGAGCGTTCCGTCGGGGCGCAGGCAGCGTCGGAGGGAAGTGCACGAGCATGGCGTCGCATCCGAAGCACATCAACCACGAGCTCAGCCCGATGGCATGTCCGATCGACCTCGCCGACGTCGACTTGTTCGGCGAGGGTGCGCAGGAGCACTGGTACGAGGCCTACGAGATCCTGCACCGTGATGCCCCCGTGCTGCGTCTCGTCGATGGGGGCTTCGCCCCGGGCACCGATGCGTTCGTGCTCACGAAGCACGCAGACCTCACGATGGTGGTGAAGGACCCTGAGCGCTTCCCGGCCCTCGGCCAGGCGCGCGTCGGCGGCTATGCCAGCGAGGGCTTGTCGGCGCAAGAGGCGTACGCGAAGTATCGGAGCCTGATGCAGGCCTCGATGGTGTCCCTGCGCCCGACCCAGGAGCTGTACATCCGCCATCGCAAGGAGTTGACCGACCCGTGGGTCGGAACCGGGGCGATCCGCCACCGCGACATGATCGCCAAACACGCCAACGATCTCCTCGATGAATGGATCGCTGACGGCGAGGTCGAGTTCGTCAGCCGCTTTGCTCGCCTACTGCCCCAGCGCGTGATGGCCACCATCCTCGGGTTCCCGCTCGACGACATCCCCCAACTCGCCGAATGGGGCGATGCCGTCGTCACGCCGTTCGTGCACGGCAGCGGTCTCAAGCACGAGATGACCCCGCAACAGACCAAGGACATGCTCGTCCGCCTCGCTGGCTTCCAGGACTACATCTACGAACACGTGCGCGCCAAGCGCCGCGAACCCCACGACGACATGGTGAGTTTCCTCTGCGACGTGCACTACGAAGCGCTCGACCGCAAGCTCACCGACCTCGAGATCGCCGGCATCGTCCACGCGATGATCCTCGGCGGGCTCGAGACCACGCAGTACGCGCTGGAAGAACAGGCTCAGCTGTTGTGCGAGCTCCCTGGGATGTTCGAGCGCTTGCGCCATGATCGGGCCAAGGTCCGCGCCTTCACGGAAGAGGCGATGCGGATGCGTTCCCCCACGCACGGGCTGTCCACGCGCGTCACCTCCCGCGACGAGGTGTTCCAAGGCGTCGCCGTGCCCAAGGGTTCCTTGCTGCACCTGCGGTTCGGCGCGGCCAACGTCGACGAGGACGAATTCGCCTGCCCGTTCGATCTCGACCTCGAACGTGAAGGGGTCACACGCCACGTGGCGTTCTCCACCGGTCCGAGGGTCTGCCCCGGCGCCAACCTGTCGCGGGTGGAGCAACAGATCGCGTGGGGTGTGCTGCTCGACCGGATCGAGTCGATCGAGTACGGCGAGGGCAACGACTGGATGCATCAGCCCGGCATCATGCTCGGCACCTTGAAGCTGAACCTCCGGTTCAGTGCGGCCCAGACACCTCTGTCGTTGGGGACGGGCCGAGCGCCGAGCTCATCCTGATCGGTTCGTGATCGCGGTCAGCTCGGGCTCTCGATCCGGCCGGCCGAAGGGAGCGCTGCCAGACTCGTGCACATGAACACACGTCTGACGGGAACCGGTATCTGGAGTGGCATGTTGCGCTACGGCGACCTCGATCAGGTCGGCCCCGCAGCGACCGAACTGGAAGCACTCGGTTACTCGGCGTTGTGGATCCCCGACGTCGGCGGCGATCTGTTCGGTCCGCTCGCCACCCTGCTCGGAGCGACGACCACGGCGACCATCGCCACCGGCATCCTGAACGTCTGGATGCACACGCCCGAGGAGGCCGCAGCACAGCATGCCCGACTGACAGCCGAACACGGGCCGCGGTACCTGTGCGGCATCGGCATCAGTCATCGCCCGTTCATCGACCATGTCAACCCTCCC
>JAYSLK010000477.1:0-5525 GCA_043725585.1 Actinomycetota bacterium | reverse complement strand
AGGATCCGATCGTCGGTGATCCGTGCGTTGTCGAGCGCAACGTTGCCCGTGTTCGACGAAACGTAACTCCATGTCACCGCTCCGCCGATCGGGATCACGGGGTTGGTGCTGCCGTCGCCGGGAGGGCAGCCGCCAGATGGCCCGATGGCTCCCGTGGGGGTGTCGGCGTCGCACCCGTTGGTGGCTTTCATGAGCGCCATCGACGGACTCGGTTGGAAGAGACCGACATCGACCGTGAGGTTCGAGCTGGCGTCGCTGTCGCCGTCGGCCACCGGTTCGGTGCCGACCGACAGCTCCACGTGGCCCGCGAGTGCGGTGCCGGTGGCCCGGGGGCCGCCGTTGTTGTCGTTGTCGGTGTCGTCGTTGGCATCGCCACTGTCGGCGACCGACGAGGTGCGCCAACCAGAGGGCACGACAACCTGCACGCGGTACGTGGCGGGGCGGAGGTTGGTGAACCGATATCGCCCGTTGGCATCGGTCGTCATGCCGCCGGGCGCATCGTCGCTGGTGTCGAGCGCACCGTCGGGACCGATCTCGATCTCGGTCGTGCCGTCGGCCGCGAAGAGACGGACGGGGACACCCGGCACACCCGGCTCACCGATGTCGGACATCCCATCGTCGTCGACATCGGACCACACCAGGTTGCCGATGCTGACAGGTCGCCACAGCCCGAAGTCGACGGTGTAGTTCGCGTCGGCATCTGCAGCTGGATCGGTGACCCCGACAGGCGACGTGTCATCGTCTGCGGTGGGTTCTGCCGTCGTGGTGAGGTCGAGGGTCGCGGTCCGAATGCCGCCGAAGACGTTGGTGCCGTTGTCGTCGTCGTCGTCGTTGTCGAGATCGGCGTCAGGCCCCGGCTCCGAGTCGCCTGCCCCGTTCCGACCCGTGGAGGTCAGGTATCCACTGGGTGCGACCACCTCCACCTCGTACTGGCCGCTCGACAGCAACGCGAAGAGGTAGTGACCGTCGACATCGGTGGTCGTCGAGTCGAGCACGGTGTTGCCCTGGCGGAGCAGGACGGTCACGCCTGGAATGCCCGCTTCGCCGCTGTCGAAGGTGCCGCTGTCGTCGGCATCGTCCCAGACCACGTTGCCGATCGAGAGCGGCCGGAAGAAGCCGAAGTCGACCGTCGCATTGGCGCGCCGATCCTCGGCGGCGTCCGGATGGCCGGGCGTGGCGGGCTCGCCGATGGGCTCGAACGAACCGAGTGAGACCGACGCAGACCGAACGATGGTTCCGCTCGGATCGGTGGCAGTGCCGTTGTCGTCGCCGTCGATCGCGACGGTGTCCGGGTCGGGTGTGGCGGCCCCTTCGTACGGACCGGTGGCCGAGGTGTTCCGACCGGTGCTCGATCTGAATCCGCTCGGTGTTTCGACCTCCACCACGTACGTGCCGGTGGCGAGGTCGGTGAAGCGGTAGTACCCACCGCTCGACGTCGTCTGCGATGCGAGCGCCGGCCCGTCCGGAACGCCGTTGTCGTCGCCATCGGCCATGAGCCGAACGGTGATCCCGTCGATCCCGGGTTCGCCCACTTGGAAGGTGCCGTCGTTGTTGCGGTCGTCCCACACGAAGTCGCCGACGGAGTAGCGCGACGCGTAGCCGGCGTCGTAGGTGTGATCGTTGTCGCCGGCGCCGCCGACGGTGATCGTCAGCTGACCGGTGCCTTCGTCCGCGTCGGAGTCGATGGCGTCGTTGGAGCCGGCTGCATCCCGTCTCGTGATCGGACGCGGGGTGCCGCCGATGGTGACGGTCGGAGGGAAGCTGATCGTTGCCGTCGCCCCCTCGGTGATCTGCGGCACGCCGAAGTCCACGCCGAGCGCGTCGCTGAACCGACCATCGCTGGAGAAGCGATACACCCCGTTGCCATCCGTGACGACCGTGTAGGTCGACGAGCCGATCTGGAGGCTCACCGGCACGCCGGGAACTGCCGGCTCACCCGGATCCTGCGCACCGTTGCCGTTCTCGTCGGCCCAGACGCGGTTGCCCACTTCGACCGGCGCCATGTCGCAGAGCGCGACCAGATCGCCGAGTCCGTTCACCTTGCCGAACGTGAGCGTCTTGGTGCGGCCCACCGGGCACGCGAGACCCGAGCTGTCGCACTTGTCGAACAACTGGAAGAAGCCGCTGACGAGACCGTTCTGGTTGCTGTTGCGACGGATGCCGCCGGCGCGCCAGTCGGAACCGTTGGTCGTGCTGGGGTCGAACACGGTGTGAGCAACCGTCGTGAAGCCCGGCACCTTCGCCAGGCCCCCGATCGAGACCTCCTGATGGTTGCTACCCGCGCCCGTTGCGGTGGCGAACCCGTCGCTGTAGAACTCCTTGCCACCGGGGCCCTGGGTGTTGCCGACCGCCAACGACGTTCGTCCGCCGCACACGCCGTTGCTCTCGAGCACCCAGGTGCCGCCCGACGGGCAAGCACGCAGCAACTCGCCACCGGAGACTCCCTCGCCGCCACCGCCGCTGGTTCCGGCCGGCACATCCTCGCCCGCCTGATCACCGAAGCGATCGCGGATGCCCAGGATCAGCGCACCGTCGTCGTCGACCTCGATGTCGGAGAGCATCGGCTGTGTGTAGGCGCAGTACACCGGCGTGCTCGAACCGTCGAACACGTTTCGCGTGGTCCAGGGGTTCCAGTTGCCGAGTGCGCCGTTCGGACCACAGCTGTTGCCCGGCCGGCCACGGGTGTACACGAGGGATGACTCGAACAGCGGTGTCGTCGTGAACGATCCGGAGATCGGATCGAACCCGTACACGTACATGCGGAGGTCGTTCGTCACCGGGCCACTGCACACCGAACCGACCAGCAGTCGACCGTCGAGGCGGCCGAGTCCGAAGGGTCGAACATAGGGAGCGGCACACGCGCCCACGGCGCCGGCGGCGAGCGGGATGGCGACCGGAGTGCCGACGGTTGCCGTCGCGGTGTCGACCGGGTAGAGCTGGCGGTCCGCCAGGTTCACGACCCACAGCGTCGACCCGTCGGGCGAGAGCTGGAGATCGCCGAGCGAGGTCGTCCCGACGGCGTTCCAATACTGGCCGTCCTGCAGCCAATCACCCGACACCGAGTTGGGGTTCGGCGCGTACCCGGCCCTGGCGGGCAGGCTGCCCGCGTTCGGGATCGTGGCGAACACGGTCGCCCCGCCGGTGCTTGGATCGATCTGGTAGATCGCCCCCGGACCGCCGGGCCCGAATCCGGCGTAGATCTTCGTGTATGCGGCGAGGTACAGCATCCGGGTGGCGCGCTGGTACTCGAGCCCGAACACGCTGCCGATCTCCTTGTTCGTCGCCAGGGTGACGGGCGTCTCCGACGGGACAGGTCCGCCCCACGGCGAGCCGCTGGCGTTGTACGAGAACGACTTGATGGTCGCGAAGTCTGCGCCGGCGCCGTACACGGGATCACCGAAGGTCATGCAACTGGTGACGAGCGTCGGGTTGTCCTGGCAGAACTCGTCCGGACGGTTCACCCCGACGCTCACCAGTGCACCCGCACCTGCGAACTGAACGAGGCCCCCGTTGTCCACGCCGAGCGGTCCCGGCTCGAACCCTGTGGGAAGCACAATCACTTCGATGCGACAGGGGGTCCCTGGAAGGTTCGTCAGGTTGTACACCCCCCCGCCGGCGTCGACCGCGGTGACGGCCGACGAGTAGGTCTCTTCGTCGCCCGTGCCGGCCGTCGTGTCTCCGCCGTCGTCGGTGAGACACGTGGCGGTCACTGTCGCTCCGGGCACGCCGGTGTCGAGCGCGGGATTCGTGCTGTCGGCCGCCAGGTTCCGGATCCCGTTCGCGTTGTGGTCCTGGAACATCGTCACGGTGATCGCGCCGCCGGCGGCGGCGGGGGCAGCCTCGAGGGTGCGAAACGGCGGCGCGGTGGCCACGGCGACACCGAGGAGCACGAGTGCGGCCGAGAGGCGCACACCGATGCGCCGCGATGGGACCATGACCCGCGGGATCCGCGGCTCGGCGCGTCGCTCGGCTCGGCTCCGTGATCTGGTGGCGAAGTGGTCCTGGGAGTGGATGACCTCGCAGTACTCGTAGAGCGCATCGCTCGAGGCGTAGTCCATCGAGATGAACTCGATGCCGCTGATCGAGCCGTGCGGGGTGGTGCGCACGCTCCGGACCACACCGACCGCGACGACGGATGTGCGATCCTGCGCGTTCGGGACATCGAAGCAGACATGCACCTCCTGGCCCACGTCGACTGGTTCATCGGTGATCGCGCCGGCGCCATAGGGCGTGAGATCGACGATGGTCGCACCGAGGTCACCGACGCTGCCGGGGAACTCGGTGGCGATGCGAGGCGCCCTCCGGAGCTGCCGAGCACCGTTCAGACAACGCATCACGTCGAGCATCACTGCGATCGCCCACATCGTGACCGCGAGCAGCGCCGCCCGCTCGGCGATCGGCATCGGCGGCAACCATCCGGTGAAGCGATCGCTGATCGCGACCAACGGCACCACGACGGCCAGACCGGCGAGGGTGGCGGTGATCGGCCGGTTCGACGTGAACTCCTTGAAGGCCCCGAGCCGAGGCTGGGTCCGCCCTGCACCGATGACGGGATCGCCGGCGCCGAACAGTGCCGCGACCGACGGGCCCATCGTGCTGAACGACCAACGGGCGCGGTCTCCCCAATCGAGCCGTCCGAGCGATGCCGCGCGCAGGGCGACCGACTGGAGCAGCATCCACGGCAGCCACAGAACGACGAATCCCAACACCGGTCCACGAATCGGCAACTCGCCAGTGAGCAACGATGCGACGATCGCGGTGACGAACAACGCCCGACGGATGCCGGACAACGGTCGCACGAACGTGGCGAGCAAGGCGATGCGATCGCGCCACTGGAGGCCTCGGGCCAGGAGCGGCCCATCGGTGGATCGCAGCATCCGCAAGGCGGCGGCGGTGTCGCGGCGACGCTCGAGCGCGATCGCCGCTGCGGTGTTGGCGGCGTAGACGGAGACGAGCACCGGATCGGCAGGGGCGACGACTTCGAGGCCGGCCTTGCGGAGCCGCATCGACAATCGCAACTCGACCGTGCGGCGGGGGCCCTTCGGCACACCGACATGCTCGATCGCCCATCGGCGCAACAGCACGCCAGAACCATGCAACACAGCGGCACGACCGGCAGCCGGGTAGAGCACCTCGCGCTCGAATCGGAGGAGGTGATTCCCGCGCGAGTCGTGCTCCGCCGAATCGGTGGCCCAGCTGTCGACAGCGCCGCGCACGCCGGCGATGTGGCCGTCGTAGGCGTGGCGGACGAGCACGTCGGCCATGTTCGGCATCGGCACGTCCCCGGCGTCGAGGATGATGAGGAACGGACTCTTGCCGACCCGAAGGGCCATCTGCAGACCGGTCGCGTCGACCTCGGGATCGACGTAGTACACCTCGATGCCGTGCTCTGCGGCCAGGTGGCGTACGTCTTCGCGGTCGCTGAAGGTGAGGATCGTGGTGGACGCGACGTTCTCCGCCCGGCGGAGGCCGGCGAGGCTGGCGGCGATCCGGCCGAGTGGCTCGGCCTCGACTCGAAGGATGAC
>JAYSLK010000476.1:0-2271 GCA_043725585.1 Actinomycetota bacterium | reverse complement strand
GGATGTCACGCGAGGCACAGTATTCGGTCAGGGACATGACAACGGTGACCCCACGACCTCGAACCACCCGTCGACGTGGGCCAGCCAGCCACCCTGCTCCAGCCGGGCGAGCGACATCGCGGCGTCCACCACGGGCGATTCGAGCGCTTCGGCGACACCACCGACGGTGCTCGCCTTGACCGAACACACGCGATACGCAGGGACATCGCAGACTCGGGGCCGCACGCGGGGGTCGATGCCCGGAGCGTGCGCCCGTGAGTGATCGAGGCCCAGCGCGACCATCACGTCACCCACGTCGATCGCCGGTGCAGAGCCGTCGCGCAACAGTGCATTCACCCCGATTGCGGCCCTGCTGATCGCGCTGCCAGGAACGGCCATCACCGGAATGCCGCGCTCGGCAGCCATCTGAGCGGTGAGCAGCGACCCGCCGGTCTCACGACTCTCGACCACCACCACGATCTCGGACAGGCCGGCCACGAGCCGGTTCCGCTGCGGGAACCGATATGGCGCGGGCGCCGAGCCGGGTGGCCACTCGCTGAGGAGCAGGCCTTCGTCGCCGACTCGCTGCCACAGCAACCGGTGTTCTGGGGGATAGACGACGTCGTGACCGGAGGCCACCACCGCGACAGGCCGACCGTCGGCACCCTTGCCCAGGCTCTCGAGCACACCCGCATGGGCGTGCCCATCGATACCGCGGGCCAACCCTGACACGACGTGCACCCCTTCGAGCGCCAGGCCTTCCCCCAACGTGCGTGCCATGTGCCGGCCCGCGGCCGTGGCGTTGCGGGTGCCGACGACGGCCACGCGCCGACCCTCGAGGATGCCGAGATCGCCGCGGGAGAACACCACGGGTGGCGGCTGCGGGTCGTATTGCAGCAGCGGCGGATAGCCGGTGCTGCCGAGGATGGTGACGTCGACACCGAGCTGCAGGCAGTGCGCCCACACCTGCTCGGGAGGTCGCCGCGACGCACTTCGCTTCCACGCCTCGCGCACCCCGTCACGCTCGACCACACGTGCGATCAGCCCGTGTGGGACGGGAGCGCACCGGCCCGTTGCGACCGCGAAGGCTTCGGCCGGGGGATGGTGGCGGAGCAGCGCCCCCAGTCGGTGCATCGACATCATGTCGAAACCGGCCAGCGACGCGGCATACGCCTCAGGGGGTGTCGCGTCGCTCACGCGACACGCACCCGAGCCGACGACGCGAACGGGACGCGCAGTTGCAACGCGACCGTGAGGAGATCGACGCCGATCACCTCGGGCGCGCCGGAGAGGTCGCCGATGGTGCGCGCGACGCGACGCACGCGGTGCAGACCTCGACCCGTGAGCCGGTTCGCTTCGAACTCGCGACGAACAAGAGATTCCGCTGCGTGGTCGAAGGGTGCATACGTCTCGAGTTCGTCGGCCGTGAGCGCGGCATTGAGCTTGCCTGCCCGGGCGAGCGCCAGATCGCGGGCGCTGAGCACACGTTCGCGAACGACCGCCGTCGATTCCCCGAGCCGACGACCCAGCAGGTCGTCCACCGTCGCCGCACCCACGCTCACGCGCAGGTCGAAGCGATCGAGAAAGGGACCGCTGATCCGCCGGAGGTACTTCAGCCGCGCGGTCAGGTCGCACTCGCATTCCCCCGGAGCCCCGCCACCACACGGACAGGGGTTGGAGGCCGCGACCATCTGGAATCGTGCCGGCAACGTGGCGGTCGACGACGCCCGCGAGACGCGCACCACGCCTTCTTCCAACGGTTGTCGAAGAGCGTCGAGCACGTGGGCAGGGAACTCGCCCAGCTCGTCCATGAACAGCACCCCACCATGCGCCAGGCTGACCTCGCCCGGGCGCAACGCCGTCGAGCCGCCACCGATGATGGCCACCATCGAGCTGGAGTGGTGGGGTGCGCGAAACATCGGCTGACGCACGACTCCACCACCGGGCACCAGCACACCGGCCGCCGAATGGATCATCGTGGCCTCGAGCGATGCGACCGGATCGAGGGCCGGCAAGAGCCCCGGCAGCCGCTGCGCGAGCATCGTCTTGCCGGCTCCCGGTGGCCCGACCAGCAACAGGTGGTGGCCGCCCGCCGCGGCCAGCTCGAGCGCCAACCGGGCATCGGGCTGGCCCCGCACGTCGGCCAGGTCGGGCAGCGGCTGCGCCGCGTCGGCCGACATCGGGTGCGGCGGATCGGGCCATGGCGCACCGGCCAGGGCCGACACCACCTCCAACAGGGTCGCGGCGCATCGAACGTCGACCGCTCCGATCGCGATCGCCTGCTCGTACGCC
>JAYSLK010000475.1:0-3807 GCA_043725585.1 Actinomycetota bacterium | reverse complement strand
CGGGCACGTCACGATCAGAGCGTCGGCGGCGTGGACCGTGTTGTCGTCGAGTCTGACCGCCCATGGAGGTTCCGTGCTCGGTGCGGCGCCGTCCGATTCGGGGCCCATCGATCGGGCGACGGTCGATTGGGGGCCGACGGACGTGGTGCCCCGGTGGAGGGAGAAGACGAGCGACTCGCAACGCACGTCGAGGTCGCGGGCGAGATGCTTTGCGATCGCGTTCATCCCGCCGTGCGCGGCGTAGCGGGGATGGCCGTCGGCATCGGGGCCGAAACCATCGCACCACTCGAACACGACCCCGTCCGCCTCCCATTCGCGCACCTGCGCGGCGAATCGCTCGGAACGCACGGTGAAGAACTGCGCGCCGTGATCGAGGCGTGCGTCACCGATCCGGCGGGTGGCCAGACGACCCCCCGGCGAACGTCCCTTGTCGAACACGGTCACCACGTGGCCGTGCCTGCGCAGTTCGCGGGCCGCCATCAGCCCCGCCAGACCGGCCCCCACGACGGCGACGCGCATGGGCGCCGGGCCACGCTCGCGGCCGCGCTGTGGGTCGGGTTCCGCGACGGAGTCGATCATGCGGTGGACGCGAGCGGCTCGCCGCCGGCTGCGCCGCTCGCAGCCGTCGATGCCTGCTCACGGGTGACGCGCCCGAGGAACTCCAGCAACACACGATTGAACGTCGTGGCATGTTCGACCATGAATCCATGGGCCGCTCCCGAGATCACCACCAGTTCTGCGTTCGGCAACCGGTCGGCGATCTCCTCGCTGTCGCCTCGCGGCGTCAGGATGTCCTGATTGCCCACCATCACGAGCGCCGGCACGGTGATCTCGCCGAGACGATCGGCCATCGACTCGTCGGTCGCGAGGATCGCCCGCACCTGTGCGACGAAGGCGTGCGAGGGTCTGCCCATCGCGAGCGGACCGAGCCACCCGAACGCGGGAAGCAGTCGTCGGAACGAACGCGGACCGATCACCCACCGCGCTGCCTCTCGGGTCATCGAGCCCATGCCGCGTTCGCTCGCGTGGGTGGCCCACCCGTTCAGGAGCTCTCGGCGCCACGCGTGGTTGCGGCACGCAGTGCACGCAAGGGTGAGCGAACGCACTCGCGTGGGGTACTTCAACGCCACGATCTGCGAGATCGCGCCGCCCATCGACGCCCCGACGACGTGGGCGGCGGCGACTCCGACGTCATCGAGCACGGCGATGGCATCGTCGGCCATCTGCTCGAGGCTGTAGTGACCGAACGGCTTGTCGCTGCGGCCCGCGCCTCGGTTGTCGAGAGCGATCACCCGGTAGCGGGCGGCCATCACGAATCGCTGCATGTCCCAGCCGTGCTTGTCGGCGCCGAGACCTTGGATCATCAACACCGCGGGCGCGTTGTGGCGGCCGAGCACGTCGTAGTGGAGGCGGATGCCATCGGAGGAGCGCGCGTACGGCATCAGCCCTCCCCGAGGAAATCGATCGCAGCCATCCCGGTCTGCACGCCACCGAGCTCGTCGAGGATTCGCTGCAGATGGCGCTGCGCGGCTTCGGCGATCTCGATCTCGGCGAGCGGGCCGCGCCGCTTCGTCCGCAGGCGTATCGGCGGGCCCACCTCGGCGCGAGCGGCCCGGCTGAACGTGCTGCTCATCGACGCCACCGGGATGACTGCGACCCGGGCGGTCACCGCCGCACCGACCAGTTCGTGGTCGACCGCGCCGGCATACCGAGGGTGGTTGGTGCTCGATGTGGCCATCACCACCAGCTCGCCGTGGCGCAGCGCACCGTGTACCTCGGCCGGGTCGTCGAGCAGGGCGCCCACTCGTCGGAGACCGGCACCGAACGGGGCGTGGTCGGGGCGACCCACGAATCGAACGGGTCGACCGGTGGCCTGCGACAGAGCCAACGAGACGTACAGCGGGCTGAACGACCACCGGCGCTCGTTGGTCACGAGAAGCGCACCCGCCTTGGCGGGCAGATGATGCGCGCCACCGACGCTGACGTTCCAGCGGAGGCGGGCCACAGGACCCAGGAGGCGGACCAGCTGATCGTCGCGACCCCACTCATCGACGGAGTGGTCGGGAACCAGGGATCTGAGCGGACTGGTGACCGCGGTCATGGTCGACTCGACGGTCGCCGCGGTGCGCTTCGGGAGTTCGATCAACTGTGCCACGTCAGGCCACCCCGTGCATTCCGGCGACGGCGTGCGGTTTGGTGATGCGCACGACGCTCTCCCACCGGAACAAGCGGTCGATCACGTCGGGGGTGGAGGTGGTCGGCGTGATACCGAGCACGTCGAGGGAGCGTCCGCCGTCGGCCAATCGGCCCCGGTGCAACACCTCCATCACGTGCTCCGGGATCGGAGCACCACCGAGGTGGGACATCTGCCGGGCCAGGTACCACTCGGGCCCGACGAGCGGCAGCGGGATGCGCTTGCCGCGGAGGATCGCCTGAAGCCCAGTGATGGCCCCCGGAGCGACGACGTTGATCGGTTGCTGGAGCCGCAGCCTCGCGGCCGCCACGAAGGCGCGCGCTGCGTCGGCATCTTCGACGACGGCGAACGGCGGGTCGGCGAGGATGCTGAACGGCACCACCGGCTGGCGGAGCAGCCGGCCCAGAGGGCTCGGGACGTGCGGGCCGAGCACCGGCGCCAGGCGGAGCGCGCCGACGGCGACGCCGATGCGCTGGGCCACCGACTCGGCGACGGTCTCGATCCGCTCGACCATCCGGCCGAACTCGCTGGTGGGTCGCGGGGCGACGGTCTCGTCGGGACGGGTGAGTGCATGCCGGCCTCGCCCGTAGATCTCGATGCCGCTGCGCACGACGATTCCTTCGAGCGATGGGCACTCCGCCGCTGCACCGAGGATCGCGGTGGTCGCGTCGTTGGTGAACTGCTTGGCATGGGCGGTGCCTGCGCGCGCGTCGGGTTCCCAGACCGCCAGGTGGATCAGGACATGCGGGTCGAACGTCGTGACCACGTCGACGATGCGCTCACGGTGCGAGGGCTCGATCCGATGGAACTCGGTCTTGCGCAGCCTGCGACGTGGCGGGTCGACGTCGATGCCACAGAGGGAACCCACCCAGGGTTCCTGCTCGAGCAGTGATGCGACCAGGGACCCGAGTTCCCCTCCCATCCCGCTCACGAGCAATCGTTGACCGCTCACGCCCTGCAAGCTACCGGGTCAGGCGCCCGACGGCAGGATCGCAAACCGCACATGTACCTGAGCCGACAATTCGATCTGGCCGGCGCTGACCGCCATCTCACCGCCCGACGCCTTCATGGTTCGCATCAGCGACATCTGATCGCCGGACGCAGCAGCGACCGGTTCGGGTCCGGAACTGATCGGTGACTCGCTCACGATCTCGACCGCGCCGAGCCTCATCCCGAGCGCGGTGACGTAGGCCTCGGCCCGCCTGCGGGCGTCGAGGGCGGCGCGTCCGAGCAGCTCGTGGCGCGCCGGGTGCTCGGCATCGACCTCCCAGATGAGGTTGCGCACCTGAGCGCCTGCGTCGCCGACGGCCGATCGGAGCAGCGTGGGCAGACGGGTGGGATCGTCGATCGTGACGGTGATCGCGGTGGACGCTCGATGGCCGACGAGGGTGTTCTGATCCCGCCGGTACTCCCACTCCTCGGCAACCGTGACCCCATCGGTCACCCAGTCGCGCCGGTCGAAGCCGAGCTGTGACAGGCGGTCACCCAGCGTGACCGACCGCTCGCTGACCTGGTCGAGCGCAGTTGCCGCATCGGCAGCCACGACCGACAGCGCCAGGCTCACGACCACGCGATCCGGCTGGACGAGTTGGTGAGCGCTTCCCATCACGATG
>JAYSLK010000474.1:0-4223 GCA_043725585.1 Actinomycetota bacterium | reverse complement strand
TCGACCAGCGTGGGCGCTCCGTCGACGGCCTGAGCGACCACCGCACGGCCACCGCCGCGAGGAAACACCTTCACCAGCCCTTCGGCGCTCTGCACCTCGGCCACCAGGTCGACCTCCAGATCGGCCGAACGAAGGGCCCCCGCCGTCGTGGAGCCCACTGCCGCCACCCGGGCGGGGCAGCCGTGGAGGGCGTCGACCACGCGCGAGGCAGCGTGCGCCGAGGCGAGCACCACCCAGTCATCGGCGGTCAACGAGACGAGGGCAGCCTGCACATCGGCGGCCGTGGCCACGTCGACCAGTTCGATCAAGGGCATCACCACGGGCACTGCACCGCGGTCGGTGAGCATCTCGGCCAGCATTCCGGCTTGTGCAATCGGGCGGGTGATCACCACCGTTCGGCCCTCGAGCGGACGGTTCGACCGACCTCCGACCGGTCCAGGCACCGGATCGGGCGTGCCGGGCGTGTCGGGCGTGTCGGGCGACATGGTCACCGTCGCGCGATCTCGTCGCGCATCGATGCTGCCAGCCGCTCTGCTGCGATGATCGCATCTCCCTGAGCGACGGGCAGCACGTCCACCGCGCGCAAGAACGCTCCACGATCGGGATCCGCCAAGAACGCGTGCAGCACGCCTTCTGCGACATGGGCACCCACGGGCAGCGAACA
This sequence comes from Actinomycetota bacterium, assembly GCA_043725585.1. Lineage (GTDB taxonomy): Bacteria > Actinomycetota > Acidimicrobiia > Acidimicrobiales > Ilumatobacteraceae > VFMC01. Next base: position 3,559 of record JAYSLK010000474.1, on the reverse strand, counting down.
GCCCGAACCGAGCATGGCCAGGAAGGCGCGTTCGATCTCCACCGCCGCTCGCGTGGGGACGTGATCGACCGCGACCAGCAGCTGCGCCGTCGATGCGTCGCCGACGGCACATTCCACCGCGACACAGCCCTGGCCGACGGCCGGGACGAACACGGTCGGGTCGAGCACCTCGGCCAAGCGATCCGTCAATCCGAGGATCTGCATCGCGGCGACGGCCATCACGATCGCTCCACCGTCGGGCAGCTTCGACAGCCGGGTGTGGATGTTGCCGCGCAGCTCGAGGAACTGCAGGTCAGGTCGCACCGAGGCAAGCTGGGCACGCCGCCGCACCGACCCCGTTGCCACCGGCGCACCGATGGGCAGCCGATCGAGCGCCGCGCCGACCAGCGCATCAGCGGCCGAACGTCGTTCGCAGAATGCGGCGATCGCCAACCCAGCGGCAGCGGTGGAGGGCAGGTCCTTGGCCGAGTGCGCGGCGAGCTCGGCGCGACCGTCGAGCACGGCCCGCTGCACCTCCTTGACGAACACGCCCTGACCGCCGATCGTGTGGAGCGGCACGTCCTGGCGCTGGTCGCCGGTGGTGTCGACGAACACGAGCTCGACCACAAGACCAGGGTGCGCCGCCGCCAACGAGTCCGCCACCACCCGGGCTTGGGCGTGGGCTTGCGCGCTCGACCGGGTGGCGATCCGCACCCGTCGGGCGGCGGACGACGGGGATGAGCGTGGTGCAGCGGAAGGTGGCATGGTCAGTGCATGTCCGACGCCCGGCTCGACGTCGGGATCAGGACAAGTCGAACAGGTCGCGCACGGCCGCAGCGTTGCGCTCGCCCTGCGGTGTGCCGGCGTCGTCTTTCAGCCTGACCGATGGCTGATGCAGCAGTTTGGCGACGATGCCCTTGGTGACCGCATCCACCGCGGCACGTTGCGCCGGATCGAGGCCGGCCAACTTGCCGCCGAAGCGATCGAGCTCGCTCGACCGGATCTGCTCGCCTCGCTCGTGCAACATCGCCACGAGCGGCGCAGCCTGTCGGGCGGTGTTCTCGACGACGAAGCGCTCCACCTCCTCGCGCACGATGACTCGCACGTGTTCGGCCTCTTGGCTGCGCTTGTCGAGACCGCGTGCCGCCCAGTCCCGCAGATCGTCGAGGTCGAGCAAGGTGATGCCGGGCAGTTCGGCCACCGCCGGCGCAACGTTTCGGGGCACGGCGATGTCGACCACGAGCAACGGGCGTGAGGCACCGGGACGTGCACGCTCGACGAGATCGGCGCCGACGACGACGGTGCCTGCTCGGCTGCAGGCGAGCAACACATCGGTGTCGGCCAGCGCCGCTTCGAGTTCGGTGTACGGCATGACGCGGCCGTGCACCCGAGCGGCGAGCGCATGCGCCCGATCCTCGGTGCGATTGGTCACGATGATGTCCGCTGCGCCGCCCTTCACCAGCGCAAGGGCCACGCCCTCACCCATCTCGCCGGCGCCGACCACCAGAACGCGTGTGCCTGCAAGGCTGCCGAGTCGCTCGGTGGCCATCTCGACCGCCGCGCTGCTGACCGAGGCAGTCGATCGGCTGATCGCGGTCTCGGTGCGAGCCCGCTTGCCCGTCTCGAGCGCGTGCCGGAACAGCAGGTTCAGGGTGCTGCGAGCCCCGCCCTCGCTCTGGGCGAGCTCCCACGCACCACGAACCTGACCGAGGATCTCGGTCTCGCCGAGCACCGCCGAGTCGAGCCCGGCGGCCACCTCGAACAGGTGCGACACCGCGGCTTCGTCGTGCTGTGTGTACAGGTGGGGGTGCAGTTCTTCGGCGTGAAGACCTCCGACATCGCAGAAGAAGTCACGAATGTCGGCGTACGCACCGTGGAAGCGTTCGGCCACCACGTACACCTCGGTGCGGTTGCAGGTGCTGAGCACCACGGCCTCGCGCACGTTCGCCAACGACACCAGCGCGGTGATCGCCTTGGGGAGGTCGGCCGGGGCCACTGCCACGCGTTCCAACAGCGCCACGGGCGCTGTGCGATGGTTGACCCCGAAGACCACGATCGACATACGGCCGCGACCTTACGCTCTCGCAGGTCGCGTCGTCGCAGCAGCGCCGTTGCCACCCGACACCGACCGCAGGGTGTTGGCCGTCGCGCGACGCTGTTCGTGGTAGCTGAGGATCTGCAGTTCGACGGCGAGGTCGACTTTGCGCACCTCGATCGACCGCGGCACCGACAACACGACCGGAGCGAAGTTCAAGATGCTCGTGACGCCGGCCCGAACCAGTCGCTCGGCGGCGTCTTGCGCCGACGCCGTGGGCGTTGCGATCACTCCGATGTTGACCTGCTTGGCCTGCACGATCTGTGACAGCTCATCGATGTGCCTGATCCGCACACCGCCGAGCACGCTGCCCACCTTGGCGGGGTCGACATCGACGATGCCTGCGACCGGGAAGCCCCGCTCCCCGAACCCGCCATAGCCGGCGAGCGCTTGACCGAGGTTGCCCGCTCCGACGATCACGACGGGCCAGTCGTGGGTGAGCCCGAGCTCGCGGCGGATCTGGTACACCAGGTACGCCACCTCGTAGCCAACTCCTCTGGTGCCGTAGCTGCCGAGGTAGCTGAGGTCCTTGCGCACCTTGGCAGCATTCACACCGCCGAGCTCGGCCAACCGATCCGACGAGATGGACTCGACGGCCTCGTCGGCCTGCTCGGACAGGATGCGGAGATAGACCGGCAGGCGCGCGACCGTCGCCTCGGGAATCCGGCGACGGGGGCGTTCAGCAGGCATGGCACTGCCAACGTTATGCAACCCTGCACACGTTCACAAAGCTGGCTCCGCTCAGGTCGGGAGGACATCCGTCACGTTCGCTCAGGTGAGCGAGCGCCGCAGCAGCTTGCCGCTCACGTTGCGCGGGAGTTCGTCGACGAACAGGATCTTCGATGGGCACTTGTAGCGAGCGAGATGATCGCTGCACCACTCGATGAGTTGGTCCTCGTCGAGATGGACCCCCGGACGCGGAACCACGAACGCTTTGACGGCCTCGCCGTGATGGGGATGCGGCACGCCGACAACGCCGACCTCGCTGACGCCGGGGTGTTCGCCGAGCACCTCTTCCACTTCGGCCGGGAACACGTTGAAGCCACTCACGATGATGAGGTCCTTGGCCCGGTCGACGAGGTACAGGTAGCCCTCGTCGTCCACCGTCGCGATGTCGCCGGTGCGCAACCACCCGTCCTCGGTCAGCACTCGAGCGGTCTGTTCCGGGTCGTCCAAGTACCCCTGGAACACGTTGGCGCCGCGCACCCAGATCTCGCCGCTGTCGCCGCGCACCACGTCGTCACCACTTTCGTCGACGAGGCGAACGTCGATGCCGTCGAGCACCTTTCCGACCGAGCCGTACTTCACTGTCATGCCGGCAGAACTGGTGACCACCGGAGCCGCCTCGGTGAGCCCGTAGCCCTCGCACAGGTCGATGCCGAAGCGCTCCTTGATCCGCTTCATCGCCTCCTCCGGCATTCGCGCCGCCCCGGTGAGCGCCAAGCGCACGCTGGCGAAGCTGTCGTCCGGGGCTTCGTCGAAATG